>NZ_JBNQTI010000117.1:0-6646 GCF_050325825.1 Kitasatospora sp. LaBMicrA B282 | reverse complement strand
CGTCGCCGGGGCGGCCAGACCGGGCAGGGCGGCCAGACCGGCCAGACCGGCCCGGGCGGCCGTCCCGAGCCGGCCGGCCGCGACGAGATCCGGGCCGCGGCCGCGCTGGCCTGCGCCGTCGGCCTGCCGCTGCTGGCCGCCGCGCTGGACGAGACGCTGAACCACGGCATCGGCCGCCTCTTCGCCGCCGGTGCGGTGCTCGGCCCCGTGCTGGCGGCGTCCCTGTGCAGCCGGGCCGGCTGGTGGTGGGTGCTCACCAGCACCCCGGTGCTGGTGCTCGGCCTGACGGCGGGTGCCGAACTGCTCTGGCACGGCGACGCGTACCGCGGCAAGGCGCTGGACACCGGCGCGATCCGCTGGGCCGTGCACGCCTTCCCGGTGATCGCCGGCGCGCTGGGCGCGGTGCTGCTGGTGATGGTGATCCGCACCGTGCGGCGGGCCGCCGGGAGGCGTTCCGCCGGGCTCCGGGCCGGTGCGGGCCGCGGGGGTCGACGTGGCTGAGCACCGCGGCCGTCGTCGCCCCCCGCGCCCCGCCGCCCGTCCCGGCCGCGGTCCCGGCCGCTGGCCCGTGCTGCTGGCCGGCCGCGCCCTGTCCGGCATCGTCGCGCTCGCCGTGCTGGGCACCACCGGCTTCACCTGGTACGGCTACCAGAGCCTGACCAGCGGTCTGACCACCTCCAGTGCGCTCGACCAGGTGCGCCAGGACGCGCCGAAGAAGCTCGACGGCTCGGTGAACCTGCTGCTGATCGGCCTGGACAGCCGCAAGGCGATGGACGGCAGCGACCTGCCGGGCCAGTTCGTCCAGGACGAACTGCACGCCGGCTCCAGCAGCAACGTCGGCGGCTACAACACCAACAGCCTGATCCTGCTGCACATCCCGGCCAACGGCGGCAAGGTCGAGGCGGTCTCCATCCCGCGCGACGACTACGTGATGACCTACAACGGCGACGGCTCCCAACAGGGCATGCACAAGATCAAGGAGGCGTACGGCAACGCCAAGTCCAAGGTCACCCCGGCGTTGCAGGCCAAGGGCCTCAAGGGCGCGGCGCTGGAGCAGGCCGGCCGGGACGCCGGGCGGGCGGCGACCATCGAGACGCTGCAGAAGTTCCTCGACGTCCCGATCGACCACTTCGCCGAGATCAACCTGGTCGGCTTCTACGACATCGCCCAGGTGGTGCAGCCGATCACCGTCTGCCTCAACGCGGACACCAAGGACCCGGCCGAGGAGGGCCAGGGCTCCGGCGCCGACTTCCACCAGGGCCTCAACAGGCTGAACGCCTCGCAGGCGCTCTCCTTCGTCCGCCAGCGGCACAACCTGCACGGCGGCGACTTCGACCGCACCCACCGCCAGCAGGCCTTCATCTCCGCCGTGGAGTACAAGCTGCGCCAGGACGGCCTCTTCGGCGACCTCGGGAAGATGCAGCAACTCTTCGACGCGGTGAAGAAGGACGTGGTGATCGACGACAAGTGGAACATCCTGGACTTCGCCCAGGAGGCGCCCGATCTCACCGGCGGGAACGTCGAGTTCATCACCCTGCCGGTCAAGGCGCTGACGCCGCGGGTGGTGATCCCGGACGACGGAGCACAGCCGGTGGACGTCAACTGGGTGGACCCGGCGGTCAACCAGCGGGTGGTGAAGGCGATGTTCGGCTATGCGGACGCGGACCGGCCGCCGGGCGCGACGGCGACAGCGACGGCGACGCCGGCACCCGCTTCCCCGTCCGCGCCCTCGTCCCCGCCGACGTCCGCCCCCTCGCACAGTGCCAAGCCCGGGCGCGGGACGCCCACGCCGACCGCCTCGCCCGACCCCGCGGCGACGACCGGCGGCACGGCCGCCCCCGCCCCGTCGGACCCGGCGTCCAGCGTGCCGATGCAGGGCCCGCCGGTGCAGGCGAGCCAGGGGATCCCCTGCGTGGACTGACCGGCTGCGACGACCGGGAGGTCACCTTCCGCGGCCGGTCACCTTCCGCGGCCGGGCTCCGTCGCTCAGATGACGGACGCCCGCCCGCGGAAGGAGCACCCCATGCCCACCACCACCGCCGCCGCCCTCCCCACCCTCGACCACCCGCTGCTGCGCCCGCTGGAGCTGGCCGGCCTCACCCTGCCCAACCGCGTGGTGCTGGCCCCCACCACCCGCTGCCGGGCCACCGGGCCCGACCTGGTGCCCACCGACCGGCACGCCGCCTACTACGCGCAGCGGGCCGGCGCCGGTCTGCTCGTGACCGAGTCCCTCTGGGTCAGCGAGCGGGCGATCGGGTACCCGGGCGTGCCCGGCCTGTTCACCGCCGCCCAGGTCGCCGGCTGGCGCCGGGTGACCGACCTGGTGCACGCGCTCGGCGGCCGGATCGTGGCCCAGCTCTGGCACACCGGCGCCGCCTCGCACCCGGACCACCTGGGCGGCCGCCGCCCGGCCGGTCCCTCGGCGGTGAACCCGCGGCTGCGCTCGTTCACCCCCGGCGGCTTCCGGCCCACCGTCACCCCGCGCGAGCTGGGCCGCGCCGAGATCGCCGGCACCGTCGCCGAGTTCCGCCGCGCCTCGCGGAACGCCCACCGCGCCGGGTTCGACGGCGTGGAGCTCGCGGCCCACGGCCAGTACCTGATCGCCCAGTTCCTCAACCCCCGGCTGAACCGCCGCACCGACGCGTACGGCGGCTCCCGCGCCGCCCGGCGCCGGCTGCTGCTGGACCTGGTGGCCGCGACCGCCGAACCCTGGGCGGACCGGGCCGGCGTCGGGGTGCGGCTGGCGCCCTACCTGGAGCCGGGCGAGCTGTTCACCGCCGACGAAGGCCAGTTGGCCGAACTGGACGAGCTGGTCGGCGCCCTCAACGACCACCCGGTGGCCTACCTGCACCTGCGCGGCCGCGACGTCGAGGACGCGGGCGGAGCCGTTGCCGGTACCCCCGACCTGGCGGCCATCGACCGCTACCGCCGGCTCTTCCACGGCCCGCTGATCGCCAACAACGGCTTCGACCGGGACTCCGCGGGTGTCGCCCTGTCGACCGGCACCGCCGACGCCGTCTCCTTCGCCCGCCACTTCATCGCCAACCCCGACCTGGTCACCCGCCTGGCCCTGGCCCGCCCGCTGGCCGCGCCCGATCCCGAGACCTACTACACGGGCGGGGTGCACGGGTACCTGGACTACCCGGCGGACGGCTGGACGGAGTGACCTATCGTCACAGACGGAGTGACCCACCGTCAGTCCTTCACCGGACTCCGGCACTAGGGTCATCGGTGGACGGATCATGTCCCTGTTACAGCGACAAGTCCCGTTGCTTGCAAGCCGCTTGAAGTGACGGGTTCCGGCCATGTCCGGTTACCGAACTGGCATGTGCTCGTCAGCCGGCCCTATCGTTTGGACACGCCCCGCCGCCGGTGCCGCCGACCGCCCCTCCGGTCGCGGCCGAGCCGGCCGGCCGGGCGCCCGCACCGCACCCCTCGACGCACCTTCCCGGTGCCGGTGCCGCACGTCCCCGCACGTCCCCGCACGTCTTGGTCGACCCCGCACGTCCTCCTGGCAACTCCCCCACGAGAGAAGGAAGACACCCGTGCCCAAGAAGTTCAGCGGCCGCGCCATCGCGGTCCTCGCGATAGCCGGTGCCCTCGGCGCGGTCGCCGTCCCGGCCGCCAGCGCGGCGCCCGCCCGGGCGCACCACCACCACTACGCGCTCGGCGCCCTGGTCGGCCCCGCCGACGACCACACCCGTACCGCCCTGGCCCCGCGCGCCTTCCGCGCCATGGACGTGCCGGCCAGCGTCGACCTGAGCAACTTCCTGCCCCAGGTCGGCGACCAGGGCCAGGTGGGTTCCTGCGTGGCCTGGGCGATCGACTACTCGTCCTTCACCATCCTGGAGAACGAGCAGGGCCTCAAGGGCGCTCCGCACGCGCCCATGTACACCTACGCGCAGATCGCCCAGGGCAACGACCAGGGCAGCTACGCCAGCCAGCACTTCGACATCCTGACCAGCCAGGGCCTGGACACCCAGAAGGACTACTGGCAGGGCAACTTCGACTACACCACCCAGCCGGACGCCAACGAGACGGCCAACGCCGCCAACTGGAAGCTCTCCGGCTACACCGCCCTGGACACGGGCAACGCCCTGGTCAACGAGGTCAAGAGCTCGCTCGCCCAGGGCGAGCCGGTGGTCTTCGCCTTCCAGGTCTACCAGAGCCTGGAGGACATCACCCCGGCCCAGGCCGCCGACTACACCTACTACCCGACCGACTCCGAACTGGCCGGCCAGCCCCTCGGCGGCCACGAGGTGGCCATCGTCGGCTACAACGACCAGGGCGTGAAGATCGCCAACTCCTGGGGCTCCGGCTGGGGCGACAACGGCTACTTCACCGTTCCGTGGTCCTTCGTGACCGGCCAGATCCAGGAGGCCGACGCGGTCGGCTCGATCGTCTGGACGGGCAGCGGGAGCTACTAGGCGAGGATCGGTGGGCGAAGGGGCCGGGTGCCGGATGCTAGTCGGTCGACGACGGGACGTACTGGGCCACTCCGTTGCCGAGCGACCAGTCGATCGACGCGTTCTCGGTCAGCGTGACGAAGACGTTCCGCGGCTCGGTGCCCGCGTACTGCTCGGCGAGTTCGGCGATCCGCCGGTACAGCGCCCGCTTCCGGTCGGGCGTCCGCCCGGCGCGCAGCGTGATCGCGATGTAGACGATGCCCTCGTCGCGGTGCACGCCGAGGTAGTCGCCGTAGCGCAGCGTGCTGTTGACGCCGTCGTGACCGACCAGGACCTGGAACAGGTCGTCCGGCGGGATGCCGATCGTCTCCATCAGCGCCTCGTGCACCGCACGGCCGAGCGCTTCCAGGCGTGCCTTGTCGACCCGCAGGGCGTCGATCCGGACCAAGGGCATCTCGGGTTCCTCTCCATGCGACCGGCCTGTCCGTACATACTAGTCGGTACAGAAGGCCCGGAGCCGCTCCAGCCAGTGGTGGCGGGCCGCGGAGCCGTGCGCACCGCGGGCGGCCAGCCTGCGGGCGACCCCGTCCGCGAGCAGCAGCAAGGCGACGGTCACCAGCGCGGCCAGGTGTTCGTAACCCGCCAACTCCGGGTCCACCGCCGTCATCGCGGCCGTCAGCAGCACCACGCCCAGCGCGGTCCAGCGTGCCCCGAACCGCCAGGCGACCAGCAGGCCCAGCCCGATCACCGCCGCCGACGGCCCGGTGTCCCGGACCTGGGCGAATGCGGCGGGCAGGTGGAGCAGGTGGCCGGCCGGCCGGGACACCCCGAAGCGCGCGTAGCAGGTGCCGACCAGTGAGCAGGTGTACCCGACGGCGAGCGTGCGCCACGGGCCGAGGGTCAGCTCGGCGATCGCGAAGACCACGAACACCTGGGCCAGCGCCCCCCAGAACGGCAGGTCCAGGGCCGGCACGAAGATCGAGAGCGGGAAGCGCAGCAGCGCGACGTCCCACGGCTCGGTGGCCCGGACCACGCCTATCCGGGAGACGAAGGCCGCCCCGCTCGGGAACTCGTCGACCGCCGCGAACAGCAGCACCAGGCAGCTGGAGACGATGGTGAGGGTCAGTGCGGCGGCGCCCCTGGCGCGCAGCCGGGCGCGCGCCCGGCGGTGGAGCGGGCCCCACTCGCTCTGGGCCGCGCGCCGGATCTCGGGATTGTTCACGACGGTTCTCCAATCCCGGTCAGGAGCCGATGGTGGCCGCACGCCGGTCCGCGGCACCGGCGTGCGGCCGGCCGTCGGAGCCCGAGGTGCACGGCCGCAGCAGCGCGAAGTAGGCCAGGGCCGGTCCGGACTGCCGGATGACGTGCAGGCCGACGGCGTTGGCGTGCCGGGCCAGGGTCGCCGGGCGGATCTGGTGGCGGTCGAAGAACTCGCCGACGACCAGGCGGCCGGTCGGCTTGAGGACCCGGCGCAGCTCGCTCAGGGTGGCGGGGACGTCCGGGATCTCGCCCAGCGCGGTGACCAGGTAGGCGGCGTCGAACGTGGCGTCGTCGAAGGGGAGTTCGCGCGCGTCGGCCAGGGTGGGGACGATGGTGTCGAGGCCGGATCCGGCGGCCCGGCGCATCACGTGGTCGAGCATCTCCTGCTGGATGTCGACGATGTCCAGCCGGCCGTCGGCGCCGAGCCGGGGCGCCACCTGGAGCGACTGCAGCCCGGTGCCGGGTCCGATCTCCAGCATCCGCTCGCCCGGCAGCGGCTGGAGCTGCTCGGCCAGCCGCTCCCAGGACAGGAACGGCAGTGGCAGGTCGAGCAGTCGGTGCTGCGCGTAGGGGTACGGCGCGGAGTCGGTCACCCACCAGGCGGTGGCCGCGGCCGCGGCCGAGGCGCCCGCAAGGGTCCAGATGCCGGCCTTGCCGAACGGGGCGCGCAGGGGTGAGGAGGGGTGGCGCATGCTTCTTCTCCAGCGTTGGTCGTCGGCCTGGGGCGGTGGTGCCCGCTCCGTGGAGGTGGCAGCCGCCGTTGGCGGCGGCCACGGTGAGGGGGGCCGACGTGCCGTCGGATCCTCGTGGTGCTGCGGGGTGGCCCACCTGCGCCGCCCCGCACCGACCAGCTGCCCTCCAGCCAACCGCAGTTCGTCGGGGCCGGACACGTGGCCAGCCCACCGAACCGGGGTACGGATAACCCCCCTGTCAGTCCCGGCTGAGCGCGCGAACGACGGTGGCGTCCCCGGTGCTCACCT
>NZ_JBNQTI010000116.1:0-22262 GCF_050325825.1 Kitasatospora sp. LaBMicrA B282 | reverse complement strand
GGCGTCCCCGGGAACTCCCGGGGACGCCACCGTCGTTCGCGGCACGGGCGTGCTCAGTGGACCATGATGCCGCCGCGCGTGCTCTGCACCACCACGCTGTGCGGTGCGTCCGTGGCGGTGTTCGGCAGCGAGACGCTCGGCGACGACCAGGAGCTCTGCGCGTCGACGTGGTAGGTGGCGTCGTGAGGCACCCTGAGGTCGACCCCGCCGTAGCCCGTGGTGACCCTCAGGGAGGCGGGTGCCGCCGTGAAGGAGGCGCTGACCGCGCCGTCGGTGGTGGTCACCTCGGCGTTCGGGGCGCTGCTGTCGGCGACGGTCACCGAGCCGTACGTGCTCCGCACGGTCAGCGGGCCGGACGACTGGTCCACCTCGACCCCGCCCAGCCCGGTGGTCAGATCCAGCCGGCCGGTCAGGCCGTTCGCCCGGATCCCGGCGTCCCCGGTGCTCACCTGCGCGGCCAGGCCGGCCGGCACCGTGATCTGCAGGTGCCCCGAGCAGTCGTCGGAGCAGCCGGCGGTGACCGCGACGTCCGACCCGGACCGGGTGACGGAGACCTGCGGGACACGGCCCGTGTAGCTGCCGCTCATGGCCACCGTGACCTGCGAGGAGCCGTCCTGGCTCAGCGTCACGCCGAGTCCGTCGGTCGTCTGGACCGTCACCTGGCCGGCGCCGACCGCGTCCTGCTGCCAGGTGCCGCTGTACGGGTGGTGCGCCGGAAGCGAGGCGACCACGGCCCAACTGGCCAGGGCGACGACCCAGACGAGGACGGCCAGCCCGACGAGGAGGAATCCGCGGCGCTTCCACGGTGCGGTACTGATCTCAAGCTCCCAGGTAGCGCAGAACGGCGAGCACGCGGCGGTGGTCTCCCGCCTCCTGCTGCAGATCGAACTTCACGAAGATGCTGCGGATGTACTTCTCCACCGCCGCCGTGCCGATCACCAGTTCGGCCGCGATCCCGGCGTTGGAACGGCCCTCCGCCATCGCCGTGAGGACTTCCCGTTCGCGCGGCGTCAGGGTGGACAGCGGATCCCGCTGCCGGCTGCCGGCCAGCAACTGCTTGACCACCTCCGGGTCGAGGACCGTCTCGCCCGCGGCGACCCGGCGCAGCGCGTCCACGAACTCCTCGGCGTCCGACACCCGGTCCTTGAGCAGGTAGCCGACCCCGTTGTCACTGGTGTTGACCAGGTCGACGGCGTAGCGCTCCTCGACGTAGTGGGAGAGCACCAGGACGCCGGTCTCCGGCCAGCGGGCGCGTACCGCCAGTGCGGCGCGCAGGCCCTCGTCCAGGAAGGTCGGCGGCATCCGGACGTCCGTCACACAGACGTCCGGCCGGTGTTCGGCCACCGCGCGCAGGAGTTGCTCCCCGTCGCCGACCGCGGCGACCACCTCGATCCCCTCTTCGCTGAGCAGCAGTTCGATGCCCTGGCGCAGCAGCGCGGAGTCCTCGGCCAGCACTACCCGCATGGCAATTCCACCTCGATCACGGTCGGTCCACCCACCGGGCTGCTGAGCCGGAACCGCCCGTCCACCCCGGACACCCGGTCCGCCAGACCAGTCAGACCCGTGCCGGCCGCGAGGTCGGCTCCGCCACGCCCGTCATCGCCGACCTTAACGTCCAGTCGGGCGCCCTCCCGCCGGATCTCCACCCAAGCGCGGGTCGCATGAGCATGTTTGGCCACATTGGTGAGCGCCTCGGTCACCGTGAAGTAGGCGACCGCCTCGATGGTGGAGGAGGCGCGCGGCTCCACCAGGACGTCAAGGCGCACCGGTACCGGAGCCAGCGCGGCGACGGCGGAGAGCGACGCCGCCAGGCCGCGGTCGGTCAGCACCGGCGGGTGCAGGCCACGGGCCAGGTCGCGCAACTCGGCGATGGTGCTGAGGGTCTGCCGCCGGACGTCCTCGACCAGCTTGTTGGTCTCGTGGTCACCGGACTTCTTCAGGCGCGAACTGGCCCGGCCCAGGGTGATCGACATCGCCACCAGCCGTTGCTGGGCACCGTCGTGCAGGTCCCGCTCGATCCGCTTGCGCTCCGCCTCGGCAGCCTCCACCACTCTGGCTCGACTCTCCGTCAGAGCGATGACCCGCTGTTCCAGTTCCAGGCCGCGGGGCCGGGAGAGCAACGCGACGGCCAGTGCGGTGTCCAGCGCCAGCAGGAGTTTGACGATCAGTGGACAGAGGACCGCGCCGACCAGCAGCGCCACGGTCGCGACCAGCAGCGCCCGGGGCAGGGACTCCACCATGAACGGCCCGAGCTGGGCCTGCCCGCCGGGCAGGCCCCGGTAGTAGGCCGGAAGCAGCACCAGGGTCAGCGGCACGGCCCAGGTCAGCGCCACCCCGACCACGGTCACCACCGCCACCGGCATCAGCAGGACGAAGTAGCCGATCAGCCGCCAGGTGCAGGGGTTGTGGATGAGCGACTGCAGCGACTTGGCCAACCGCCACGAAAGGACCGGCGCAGGCAACTCGTCGAGCTCCAGCCCGCGGGTCACGGCGAACCGGGCGCGCTCGACGGCGGCCAGCTGGAACAGCGCCCACCCCGCCGCCACCGTGAGCGGCAGGCCCACCAGGCCGGCCGGCGCCAGGCAGACGGCGACGACCAGCACGACCAGCACGGCCAGTCCCGCCAGCGCCACCAGACCGTCCAGTGCCAGGTGGATCGACGCCCGCCACAGCATGGGGGAGACCAGCGCGCGCAGCGGATTGCCCGGCACCACCTCACGGGGTGGCCGGGCGTCCGTCCGCGCTCTGCCGGTGACGCGGCCGGCGATGTTCTCGGTCAACTGCTTCGGACCCGCTCTCGTGGGCAGGGCGGGCGGCGACCAGCTCACCGTCCGCGCCTCGTTTCGACAAGGGGACGGTACCCAACCCGACCACCCGTCGGCAGCGAGGAGAGCCCACCAGTGGGGGGTAGGGTTTACCCCCCTTCGGCCGGCTCGAGCGCCGCTCGGCCGGCTGAGCGCTGAGCGCGTCAGCCGGCCGGCGGGGTGGGTCAGGCGGTGGGGAGTTCGCCGGTGCGCAGGGCGGTGATGAAGGAGGCCCAGGCGGGGGCGGGGAAGCTGAGGGCAGGTCCGTGAGGGTCCTTGGAGTCACGGACGGGGATGGTGGGGAGGCCGTCGGCGATCTCGATGCAGGCGTCTTCCGGGTTGCTGTAGGAGCTCTTGCGCCAAGAGTCGGTGGGTGTCGACTGTGTCATCGTTGACCGTCCCTCCACAGCAGAACCTGTCAGATGCGCGGGTCGGGGATTTCGCCGGTGCGCAGGGCGGTGACGAAGGAGGCCCAGGCGGGGGCGGGGAAGCTGAGGGCGGGTCCGTGGGGGTCCTTGGAGTCGCGGACGGGGATGGTGGGGAGGCCGTCGGCGATCTCGATGCACTGGCCCTCGTCGCCGCTGCTGTAGCTGCTCTTGCGCCAGGTCTGGTGGGCTGTCGGCTGCATCTTGTTGGTCAGTCCTTCCATGATGCGTCGGATCAGATCCCGGGACTCGCTGCGGGACAGGGCATGGGACCTGAGTACATCGTAGCGATGTGACCCGCGCGCGATCTCCATTGGTGTGCTGATGAGTTGACCGTGATTCAGGGCCTCGATGTAAAGCAGATCCGGCTCGTCCGGGAGGCTCAGCAGTGTGATCGAAGAGTCGAACAGATCGACGTCCAGAACGCCCAGTGGAAGTACCTGGATCACCACGTTGGGTCGCTTGCTCTGCTCGATGAGGTCAGCGAGTTGGCGGCGCATCAGCTCAACGCTGCCGATGCCACGGTGGAGGACGGCTTCGTCGATCACGCCGACGAACATGGGACCGTCATCGCTCAGCAGGAACTGCCGGCGGCGCATCCGTGAAGCCAGACGTGCCTCGATCACCTCGGTCTGCCCGGGGACCGCACGCTCGAACAGCGCCCGGGCGTACTCCTCGGTCTGCAATATGCCCGGAATCCATTGCAGCTGGAACTGTCGGATTGTGATCGATTTTCGTTCGATGTCGACGTAATCACGGAACCAGGCCGGGCGTTCCGCCTCCTCCTGCTTGGTGATCTCCGTCCACATCTCCTCCAGCGCGCCGCCCGTCTCCAGGACCGTGTCGCACCGGGCCGGGAAGGAGTCGTCCACCGGGGCACGTTGGCCCGTCTCGATCATTCCGATCAGCGAGCGGGCGCAGTGGACCAGGTCGGCGAGGTCCTTCTGGGACAGGTTCTTCTTCTCCCGGTGGAACCGGAGCTGCGCCCCGAAGAGAGTCAGCGAACGCGTGAGCGCATCCTGATCCGCTTTCCGTCGAGCCATGGCGTGGCACCCCCGGTCACGAATACTGCTGTGGAGCCCTGATTGCTCGTCACCCTACCCACCCACCCCGATGCTTAATACCGGCACGAGAAACCCCTCGTTGCCCACCCGGGCATTCCTTTGCCCTTCGCTCCTTCCGGAGGCACCCCCGTGGCCGAATCCCCCGAACTGTTCGTCGAGGCCGCCGACAATTGCTGGCTCCCCCGCGGCCGGCGCTCCCCCGCGCTCGCGCGTCGACTTCTCCGCCAGCTCCTCTCCCGGGTGGCCGGTGGGTACCGCTTCCTGGAGGTCGGGGAGCTGCTGCTCTCCGAGCTCGCGACCAACGCGGTGACCCACTCCGGGGTGCCCGGGCGGCTGGTCTACGTGAACCTGCATGCGGACAGCGAGCGGTTGCGGATCGAGGTGCACGACGCGGGGGACGGCAAGCCGACGCTCACCGCGCCCGCGCCGGAGGACGAGCACGGCCGGGGGCTGGTCCTCGTCAACAGCCTGGCCAAGGAGTGGGGTTACTGCCCCCGCACCGCCGGCATCGGCAAGATCGCCTGGTGCGAGGTGGGCCCGGACGCGCTCGGCCGGGACCCGCTCGGCCCGCTCTCCGGGACTTGACACTCTCCCCACCGGCCAGGTGCCGGCTCCCGGGCCGCTCGCACAGGATGTCGCTCGCCGATCCGTCCGACCGAGAGGGCCCGCACCGTGGACGTCCTGCACGACGAAGGAACCGCCGTCGACCCGGCGGGCGGCCTGGCCTCGCTGCTCGGTCCGGTTCCGGTCGACGGTTTCCTGGGGGAGCGGCTCGGTCGGCGTCCGCTGCTGGTGCGCGGCGCGGCCCGCCGGTACGCCGGGGTGCTGGGCTGGGCCGAGCTGAACGGCCTGCTCGCCGCGCTCCGGGCCGACCCGTCCCGGATGCACCTGGCGGGCGGCGCGACGCCCCGCTCGCTGCTCTCCTGTACCGAGCCGGTGCCGCAACTGGCCCAGCGCGGTGCGCCGTTGCGGATCGTTCCGGATCGGCTGCGGGAGGCGATGGCGGACGGCGCGACCCTGGTGGTCGACGGCATCGAGGAGCTGCACGCTCCGTTGCGGCAGTTGGTCGAGGACGTCGAACGCGAGCTGCGCTGCCTGGTGCAGGTCAACCTGTACGCCAACCTGGGCGGCGCCGCCCAGGGCTTCGGCACCCACTGGGACGACCACGACGTGCTGATCCTCCAGGTGGAGGGCGCCAAGCACTGGGAGATCCACCGTCCGACCGAGGAGCACCCGGTGGGCGTCCTCAGCGACCCGCCGCGGCCGGAAGGGGAGCCGTACTGGTCCGGCGAGCTGACCGACGGCGACCTGCTCCACCTGCCGCGCGGCTGGTGGCACCGGGTGAGCGCGACCGACCGGCCCTCGGCCCACCTGACCGTCAGCGCCCGGCTGCCCTCGGCCGGCGACCTGCTCCGCCACTGGCTGGCGGACCTGGCCCGGGAGCACCCGGTGGCACGCCAGGACCTGCCGCGGTTCGCCGATCCGGCCGGTGCCGCCGACTGGTACGCCGAGCTGCGCGCGGCCCTGCACCGGGCGGTGGACGCCCCGGGGCTGCTGGAGCGCCTCGCCGCCAGGGTGGACCGGGGTGCGCCGGCCCGCCCGTCCTTCGACCTGCCGTCCTTCGGCCTCCCGTCCTTCGGGCTCCCGGCCGGTCCCGCGGAGACCCGATGAGCCTCGCCGAGGGGTTGAAGGGGATGGTCCGAGGCCTGCCGCGCGCCTTCTGGTGGGTGTGGCTCTCGATCCTGGTGAACTGGGTGGGCGGCTTCGCCCTCCCGCTGCTCGCGATCTACCTGACCACCGGTCGCGGCTTCTCGACCTCCTTCGCCGGCCTGGCGGTCGGCCTGATCGGCGCCGGCGGCGTGGTCGGCACCCTGGTCGGCGGCGTGCTCGCCGACCGGATGGGCCGCCGCACCACCCTCATCGCCGCCCATCTGTGGACGGCCCTGTTCATGGCCCTGATCGGCCTGGTCGAGAGCCCGTGGGCGATCGCCGGTACCACCATCGCGATGGGCCTCGGCCAGTGCGCGGCCCGCCCGGCCATGCAGGCGATGCTGGCCGACCTGGTCCCCGCCGAGGACCGGGCCCGCGCCTACGCGCTCAACTACTGGGCGCTGAACGTCGGCTTCGCGGTGGCTGCGGCGCTGGCCGGCGTGCTGGTCGGCCACGGCTTCACCCTGGTCTTCCTGTCCGACGCCGCCGCCACCGTGCTGTGCGCGCTGGTGGTCCTGCTGAAGGTGCCGGAGACGGCCCCGACCCGCGGACCGGTCCCGACCGGCCCGCACACCGAGGCCCCGGCCGCCGAGGCTCAGCGAACCCCCGTGCTGCGCGACGGACGGTTCGTCCTGCTGGTGGTCTCCACGCTGCTCTTCGGCGCGGTGATGCAGCAGGCCCAGTCCACGCTGCCGCTGGCGATGGTCCGCTCCGGGCTCTCGCCGTCCGCGTACAGCACGGTGCTGGCGCTCAACGGCGTGCTCATCATGCTGCTGCAGCTCCCGCTCACCGGACTGGCCAAGGGCCGCTCGCGCAGCGGCGTGCTGCTGCTCGCCGGGCTGCTGCTCGGCTGGGGCTTCGGCGTGAACGCGTTGGCCCACGGGCTGGGCCTGTACGCCGTCTCGGTGGTGCTGTGGACGCTCGGCGAGATCCTCCAGGCGCCGATCGGCGTCGCGGCGGTGGCCGACCGGGCGCCCGCCGAGCTGCGCGGCCGCTACCAGGGCCTGTACTCCACCGCCTGGTCGGCGGCCGCCTGCCTGGGCCCGGTCGCCGGCGCCTGGGTGCTCGACCACCGCGGGTCGGGCACGCTCTGGTGGCTCTGTGCCCTGGTCGGCACCGCCGCCGCAGTGGGCAGCGCCGTCGCCGTCCACGGGATGCGCGGCCCCGCCGTGCCCGTCCGCCGCACCATCGCACCCCCCAAGCTTCCCCGGACCGTCGAGCTCTGAGCCGACCGTCGAGCCCTGCGCCGACCGTCGAGTTCTCAGCCGCGACACCGGGGAGGGGAGCCGGGAGCGTCCCGCCTCCCGACACCACCCGACACCGAGAGGAACCCTCATGAGCGAGACCTTCACCGCCGAGACCGCCTACGAGCAGCTGGTCGTCAACAACTGCGTCCGCGCCTACCTGGGCGAGGAACTCGTGGTCAACAACTGCGTCCGCGCCTACCTGGGCGAGGAGGAGCTGGTGGTCAACAACTGCGTCCGCGCCTACGTCTGACGCACGCCGCAGTCCCCGTCGGTGCGGGGCGGCCGCGCACACCGCCCGGCCGCCCCGCACCGGGCACCGCCCCACCCCACCGCATCGGAAGGCCCCGCCGTGATCGCCGGAATCCGTACCCTCGCCGGCCCCGGCGGCATCCCGCAGCAGCTGCGCCTGGCCGTCGCCGAGCTGCCCGACCTCACCGCCGAACTGCCCTGGCAGGGCGACCGGCAGGCCTTCGGCTCGTCCTGGGAGAGCGATGAGCAGGCGGTCCGCGGCGCCGTTGGCGAGGCTGCCGAGCGCTACTGCGCGCCCTGGCCGCGCCCCGCGGCCGAGACCCTGCACGGCAGCTGGCACGTGCTGCGCCGGCGCGGCGTCGAGGCCCTCGACCCGACCGCGCTCGCCCTCGGACCAGCCACCACCACCGCCGCCGGCGTCCGCTTCACCCCCTTCACCCGCGACAGCGAGGTCAGCTGGGTGCGCGGCCGCTCGCTCAGCCGGGCGTGCGAGGTGTACGTCCCCGCCTTCCTGGTGCACGCGGGTTGGCCGCAGATGCCCGGCGGCCGGCGGGAGGCGCTGCACTGCTTCCCGGTCGTCGGCGGCCTCGCGGCCGGCCCCACCGAGGAGTTCGCCCAGCACTCCGGCCTGGAGGAGGTGGTCGAGCGCGACACCACCGCCATCTGGTGGGCCAACGCGCCGGTGCTGCCCGCCGTCCCGGTCGACGCCGGGCTCGCCGCCCTGCTCACCCCCGCCGAACGCTCCTTCGAGGTGCGGCTGGTGCCGCTCGACAACCTCTTCGGCGTCCCGGTGCTGGCCGCTGCCGTCCGGGACACCGAGCGCGGCTGGCTGACCGTCGGCGCCGCCGCCCGGCCCGACCCGCGCGAGGCCGCCCGCAAGGCGCTCGCCGAGGCCTACCTGCTGCAGCTCACCGCGCTCAGCCTGGACAACCCGCGCACCGCCGCCGCGCTCGGCGCCGGCACCTCCCGCTCGCCCCTCAAGCCCTGGCGCGCGGACCGCCGCTACCTCGACTCCTACCGCGCCGACTTCGCCGACGTCCGGGAGCAGCTCTGCCAGCAGCAGCTCCACCTCGACCCGCGGGCCGCCGACCGGGTCGCCGCCTGGACCTGGGACCTGCCCACCCGCGCCTGGGACGGCCTGCCCGCCCTGCCCGACCCCGCCCCGGCCGCGCTGCGGGCCCGCGTGGAGGACGCCGGCCACGAGGTGCTCTGGGTCGACCTGACCACCCCGGCGGCCACCCGGGCCGGTCTGCGGGCCGGGCGGATCGTCGTGCCCGGCACCGTCTGCACCACGCCCGCCGCCTTCCCGGTGCCCGCCGGCCGGGTCGTCGCGGCCGGCGTCCGGCTCGGCTGGCGGGAGCGGGCGGCGCGGGCGGGTGAGCTCAACACCTTCCCGATGCCGCATTCGTGACGGTCCGGTGCTCAGGTCGGCCGGCCGGCCGACCGCAGTTGAGTACCGGTACTCAGGCCTGCCGCGCGCTCGGTCGCCAGAATCGGTGGTGCAAGCAGAACCGGCGACCCGCACAGGAGAGGTGACCACCATGGCCAGGAGTGTCGTTCCCGTTCCGGGGTGGCCCGTGCAGGGCGGCGTGGTCCGACGGGACGCGGGGTCACGCTGGTGGGGGGTGCTCGTGGCGGTGGAACTGGCCTGTGCCCTCCCGATGTTGGCGATGATGGGCGTTCTCGGCCTGATGATCGGGGTGTGGGGGCTCGCCGAGGGCGAGGCGGCCGGGGCGGTGCTCGGCTTCGAGCTGGAGCTCGTGGCCGGGCCGCTGCTGGGGCTGGCACTGCCGGCGCTGCTGCTGCTCGTGCCGGCGGTGCGGCCGGGCGCACGGGGTGCGCGGGCGGCCCTGCTCTGCGGCGGGTTGCTGGTGGGCACGGCGATCGAGTACGCGTGGATGCACTCGCCGATGAACTGACCTGCACCGTAGAGTCCGTCAGGTGACCGTCGTCCAGCCCTTCCAGCCCCTCCACGCCGAGCCCATCCGGACCGCGCGCCTGACCCTGGTGCCGCTTCGGGTCGCGCACGCCGAGGAGATGGCCGAGGTGCTCGCCGATCCGGGGCTGCACGCCTTCATCGGCGGTGAGCCGGCGGACCTGGCCGGCCTGCAGGACCGCTACCGGCGGTGGGTGGCCGGTTCGCCCGATCCTGCGCAGTCCTGGTGCAACTGGGTGATCCGGCTGGACGACGCGGGCTGCCTGACGGGCACCGTCCAGGCGACGGTCGACGCAGCCGGAGTCGCCGGACTCCCCGGTCCCACCGCCGAGGTCTCCTGGATCGTGGGCACCCCCTGGCAGCGGCGGGGCATCGCCGCCGAGGCGGCGGCCGGGCTGGTCGACTGGCTGGCGGCCCACGCGGTGCGCACGGTGATCGCCCACATCCACCCCGACCACCGGGCCTCCGCCGCCGTGGCCGGCGCGGTCGGGCTCCGTCGCACCGAGCAGTGGCAGGACGGAGAGCTCCGCTGGCAGCTGCAGCTCGGCTGACCCGTGACCACGACCCCGCCCCCGCCCGCTACCCGGTGGTCGGCCAGGCCAGCAGGGCCAGGTCGGCGGTCGCGGTCAGCTCCGCCCGGGTGGCGCCGTCGCGGGCGCGTTGGGACATGCCCTGGATGACGGCGCCGTAGTACGCGGCGAGTGCGGCCGGGTCGGCGGTGGCGGGCAGCTCGCCTGCCTGCTGCGCCTGGCGCAGCCGGGACTCGAAGACGGTCAGGTTGCGGTTCCGCAGGTCGCGCAGGAAGGTCTCGACCTCGGCGTCCTGCGCGGTGACGTTGGTGGCGGCGCTGATCGTCAGGCAGCCGGCGGGGTGCGCCGGGTCGGCGTAGTCGGCGGCCGCCTCGTGCAGGATCCGGGCGAAGGCGCCGCGGGCGGTGGGTTCCTCGGCCAGCGCCACGCGGATGAACGCGCCCTCCGGGGAGCAGCCGTAGTGGGCCACCACCTCCTGGAAGAGCGACTTCTTGTCGCCGAAGGCCGCGTACAGGCTGGCCGGGCGGATGCCCATGGCCTGGGTCAGCTCGCCGATCGAGGTGGCCTCGTAGCCGCGTTGCCAGAAGAGCCGGGTGGCCACGGCCAGCGCCGCGGTGCGGTCGAAGGCGCGCGGGCGGCCGCGCCTGGCAGGTGTCCGGCTCTCGCTCTCGCTCACACCCCGAATTTTAGAGTGCGCGTTCAAGTACGGTGTTAGGGTATTTGTTGAGCGCTCGCTCAACAAATACAAGGGGTGGGTACAGCCATGGGTGGACGGGGACTCGAGGGCAAGATCGCGCTGGTCACCGGCGGCAGCCGGGGGATCGGCCGGGCCATCGCGCACCGGCTCGGCCGGGACGGCGCGACGGTCGCGGTCGCCTACGCGCGGGACGCCGAGGCGGCGCACGCGGTGGTGGCGCGGATCCGGCAGGACGGGGGGCGGGCCTTCGCGCTCCATGCGGAACTGGGCCGGCACGGCGACGCGGTCGCGCTCTGGGCCGCCTTCGACGCGGGCCTCGCCGAGCACCGTGCGGGCCTTGCCGAGCACGCCGCGGGCAGCGCCGGGCACGCGGCCGAGCCGGGCGTCGACATCATCGTGAACAACGCCGGCATCGGCCTCGGTACGGCGCTGGCCACGCTGACCGAGGAGCAGTTCGACGAGGTCTTCGCGGTGAACGTCCGCGCGCCGTTCTTCGTCGTGCAGCAGGGGCTGCCGCGGCTGCGCGACGGCGGCCGGATCATCAACATCTCCAGCGGCGCCGCCCGCATCGCCATGCCCGAGCTCATCGCCTACGGCGCCACCAAGGGCGCCCTGGACACCTTCACCCTCAACCTGGCCAAGGAGCTCGGCCCGCGCGGCATCACGGTGAACTCGGTGGCCCCCGGCATCATCGACACCGACGTCAACGCCGACTGGCTGCGCGGCGATCCGGCGGCCGCGGCCCAGGCGGCCGGCGTGGCCGCGCTCGGCCGGGTCGGGCAGCCGGAGGACGTGGCCGACGTCGTGGCCTTCCTCGCCTCGGACGACGCCCGCTGGGTGACCGGCCGGGTGGTCGACGTGACGGGCGGGTCCGGGCTGTGAGCGAGCTGCCCGGTGCCGGGGCGGGGACGTTCGCCGAGCGGCTCGCCGGAGCGCGAGGTGGCCCGGGCGGAGGCGTTCATGTTCGGGCCCGGCACGGTCGACGATCTGGAGGACTTCTTCTACGACTGATTCTACGACTGAGGGACGTCGTCAACTTGGGTCGTTCACAAGGGAGCTGACACACAGCCGGAGCGACCGAGGCGTCGATTGCGCCGATCCGGTGGAGACCCGCCGGTAGCCCTGCCGGGTCGGCCAGTTGCGTGATCGGTTGAATGTTAACGAGAGAGAACTTCCCGGCCAATAGACCTGCCGCACCGTGATCGCCCCTACCTGGGTCCACCTCTGCACACATACGGTTGGGCCCGGTTGGGTGCCGAGCACGAGATCTCTACGCGACGCCCACGTGTCCTCGGCAACCGCCGGGCTGCGTGGCGCCGGGACAGGGGCGGGTGGGCCTGGTGGGCCAAGTGGGCGGGGGGCGGTCCAGTGCGGACGCGGTCCGGGGCGGATTCCAGTGCGAGCGGGCGGCGAACGGCCGCTACCAGTGGCAGCTCAAGGCGCCGAACGGGCGGATCGTCGCGGTCTCGTCCCCGGTGTACGAGGCACCGGCGGAGGCGGACCGGGCGTTCGCGGCGCTGCGCGCGGACGCGGCCGAGTTAACCGCACGTATCACTCATGTGAGAGAGGGGATCGGCTGGATCTGGGTGGTGCCCGGGTCGCGCGGGGTGCCGGACGCCCGCTCGAACCGCGCGTACGAGCGGTACGCCACCTGTCAGAACGCGTTCCGGCGGTTCGTCGCCCTGCTGGAGCGGCAGCCGGGGGAGGCCGGCCCGGTGGCGGGCCCGGGGTCGGCGGCGCCGCCCGACCCGCCGCCGACGGACCTGCGGGAGCGCTCCCCCGGATCGGCGGACGTCCCCACCACCGCGCTGAGATCCGGCGGCGATGGCTGAACGCCCCGCCGCACGCGGCCCCCGGCTGCTCGCGGTGCAGGGCGGCGGCCGGCTGGTCGGCTGGTCGCTGGCCGCCGGGAACGGGCGGCAGCTCGCGGTGTCCGCCCGGCTGTACCGCTCGGAGCCGGAACTCGTCGCCGCACTGCGTGAGTTGCTGATCGAGCGGGCCTCGCTGCGGTACGCCTTCAGTCAGGACGCGACCCGCGCCTGGTGCTGGTCGGCCTACCTGCCGCCGCGCACCACCCGGGCCGACCCGGCGGGTGAGGACCCGGTGGCCCGCAGCGCGCGCGGCTACCTGCGGCGTGACCAGTGCCGCCAGGGGGTGGCCGGGTTCCGGGCCGGACTCAACGCGCTGGAGCGGGAGTTGCGCACCACCGGCCGGGAGGGGCGGTGGCCCTGGTGAGGCGGGTGACCCGGCAGCGAGCGCGGGGGTGACCTTCAGGTTGCCGGTGCCGACCCGAATCGCCACCGCGAGAAGAACAGCCGTCCGCCGGGCGGGCGCCGGGGCCGGTCGGCGGGTCCACGAACCAGCCGTCCGGGCCTGCAGCTAAACCTCCTTGTCGACAAAACCCAGAAGTTCACCGCCGCTCGAGCGGTTCCGGAGGGAGCTTCCGGCGTCGCCGTCGACTGGACAGGATCGGTCCCGCCGAAACGGGCCGGCACGACCGCGGCCCCGGGCGGCCGGGTTCGACCCCGGATCCGGACACGACATGCCTGCCTCTCCCACCGGAGGAAAGCACCATGCGTCACACCGCTGCCAAGCTGCTCGCGAGCGTTGCGATCGCCGCGTCGATGGCCACCATCGCCGCCGGCCAGGCCACCGCCGACCCGAGTGTCACCCCGGCCGCCCAGGACATCGTGGGCACCGGCTCGGACACCATCCAGGCCGTCCTGAACCAGTTCTCCACCGACTACAACGCCTCGCTGACCGCTGCGGGTGACACCACCTCGCCGCGCCTCTACAGCTGGGACGCGACCCCGTCCGGCAACATCACCCCGAAGACCGGCGCGAGCAGCATCGCCCGTCCGAACGGCTCCGGCGCCGGCATCTCCGCGCTGAACAACAACACCAACACCACCGTCGACTTCGCCCGCGCCTCGCGCGGCCCGCAGTCCACCGACCCGAGCACCGACGACTTCGTCGCGTTCGCCAAGGACGGCGTCTCCTGGGCCGGCAACACCAACGGCAACGCGCCGGCCAACCTGACCACCGCCGACCTGTACGGCATCTACACCTGCTCGATCACCAACTGGAACCAGATCACCGACGTCTCGGGCTACACCGGCCCGAACGCCACCATCGACGCCTACATCCCGCAGCTGAACTCCGGCACCCGGGCGTTCTTCCTGCAGGCCATCGGCGGCGGCACCACGGTGACCCCGGGCTCCTGCGTGGAGAGCTACACCCCCGAGGAGAACGAGGGCACCGACTCGGTGTTCAGCGACGTGAACTCGGTCTTCCCGTACTCGGCCGCGCACTACATCGGCCAGACCGTCGGCGGCCACACCACCAGCACCGACGCCCCCGGCAACCTGACCCTGCGCAGCGTGGACGGCGTCAACCCGATCGCCAGCAACGCGCTGAACCCGACCTTCACCGCCAGCAACTACGGCCGGACCGTCTACAACGTGGTCCGGGACGCCGAGTTCAACGGCACCGGCACCCAGGCCACCGCGCTGCAGAACATCTTCGGCACCAACGGCTGGATCTGCACCAGCTCCACCGCCGCCGCCGACATCTCCAGCTACGGCTTCCAGGCCCTGCCCGGCTTCGCCTGCGGCTCCGTCAGCCACTCCTGACCCACCCCGCACCACCCGAGCAGCACCACGCACAGCGCACCACACCCGGCGGCCAGGGGCATCCCCTGGCCGCCGGGCCGCTCCCCGACCAATGCCGTGCACGAAGGAGAACCCCATGCGCCGCACCAGCACCAGAGTCGCCGCCTCCGCCGCCGCCCTGCTCGCCGCCGCCGCCCTCGCGGTGACCGGGCTGAGCGACACCGCGCTCGCCGACACCGCCACGACGACCGCCCCGACCGGCAGCCTGGTGGTGCAGGAGGACAACACCTTCCTGCAGAACTCCGCGAGCAACGGCATCATCGCGATCGCGCTGCCGAACGCGACCCCGGGCTTCTCCACCACCACCGGCCTCTCGGCCACCTTCCCGGTCACCGGCGGCTCGGTGAACCTGGAGGGCTTCTACGGCAGCGTGCAGCTCGGCGGCGGCCTGCTGCTGGTGAACGTGACCAACGGGCACACCGTGATCTTCAACAACCTGACCTTCAACGCCGCGCAGTGGGCGGTCACCGGTGTCCCGATGGGCCAGACCACCCCGGTCAAGCTGCTCGACCCGGGCCGCCCGGTGCTGCAGAAGAGCGGCACCACCCAGACGCTGACCTCCAGCGACCTGGAGGTCGACGCGCAGGGCGCGGCCTACGCGGACACCAACCTCGGCACCACCTTCTTCGTGGCGCGGCAGCACGCGGGCACCGGTGTGCTGACCTTCACCGCCGGCAGCTGACCCTTCCCCGTCGGCGCCGGCCGGTTCGCCCGGCCCCCTGCCATCGTGGCCCGGTTGGGGCCCCGTACACCTGACCAGTCATCACGTGTCACGTACGCATGGACGAATGGACCCACGGGGATCCGTGGGTCCATTCGCCTGTCCGTCGCCATTCGCGCGTCCGCACCGTGCACTGCCGGAGGTAACCCGCAATGAGAGTCCGTGACCGACGCCCGAGAGGGCTCGGGTGGTGGTCCCGAGCCTGGCTGTCCGCAACGCTGGCCTGGGCGGTGCTCGCCCTGTTCGCCGTGCTGCCGGTCGGCGCCGGGACGGTGGCCCAGGCGCACGCGGACTCCGGGACCACCACCGTGGCGGGGCCGCCGGTCTGGCAGCCGGCCAAGGGGACCTCCGGGCCCAACGGCAGCATCACGGTCAGTCCGACCACCAACCTGGCCGACCAGGTGGTGCACGTCTCCTGGAAGGGCTTCACGCCGAGCGTCACCGCGACCGGCGCCCCGGCCACCTCGGCCACGGTCAAGGGCAACAGCACCTTCTACGCGGTCCGGGTCTACGAGTGCCGCGGCACCAAGCCGCAGGTCACCGACTGCTACGGCTCGACGCTCTACAACCAGGACCCCGCGAAGGGCTTCCAGCAGCGCACCCCCGCACCCGGCCTGACCACGCCGGACCTGCCGTCCGACATGCAGCTCGCGGTGACCGGACAGGACGGTACCGGCTCGGCGGACATCGAGGTCTGGCCCGCGGACCAGAGCCAGTCGCTGGGCTGCGACGCCACCCATCCGTGCTCCATCGTGGTGGAGCCGAACTACGGCGGTGACTCCGAGGGCGCGACCGCCAGCCTCAACCACGACAAGACCGGTGCCCCGCACTGCGAGGTGCACAGCTACGACCTGCCGGCCGGCTACCTGAGCACCGCCGCCGACAGCGTGATGGGCAGCTCCAACCTGGTCAACCGCAACGCCACCGGGGAGGCCTGCGCCTGGAACAACGCCCGGGCGATCCCGCTGACCTTCGCGCCGACCGCGGCCAGTTGCAAGAGCGCGACCGCCGACCTCACCACCACCGGCTCGCCGGGTGCCGAACGGGCCCTGCAGCAGTGGCGGGCCGGGGCCTGCCTGGCGAACAGCCCGCTCTACGTCAGCTACACCGCGCAGGGCGAGCCGGCCACCCGGTCCGACTTCCTGAAGGGCGGCGGCGCCGACCTCGCGCTGACCTCGCTGCCCGACGCGTCGCCCGCCCCCCGGCCCTACGTCTACGTGCCGCTGAACGACTCGTCCATCTCGGTGGTCTACATCGTGGACGACCCGAAGACCGGGCAGCAGATCCGGCAGATGACGCTGGACGCCCGGCTGCTGGCCAAGGAGCTGACCCAGTCCTACGCCCAGTCGGCGCCCGGCTTCCAGCCGCCCTCGGTGGCCGGCAACCCGCGCTGCATCTTCGAGGACCAGGAGTTCCTCGCCCTCAACCCGCCGGCCTCGATCGCGCCGGCCGTCTGGCCGAGCTGCGACACCAGCAACCCGCAGAGCCTGCCGATCGTGATGGGCAACGAGACCGACCTGGTCACCGAGCTGACCAGCTGGATCGTGAGCGACCCGCAGGCCGCCGCCTTCCTGCAGGGCGCGCCGGACAACTACTCGGGGATGCACGTCGACCCCTCCTACGAGCGGCCCGGCTACTCCGGTTACCCGGTCGACATCCTGCGCCCGCAGGACGCCACCGGCTTCACCCAGTCCTCCGGGGCGAACCAGCACCAGAAGGCGTACGAGTGGAGCCCGGTGCTCAGCGGCCTGGGGGACACGGTCCGCCACCTGCTCAGCGACACTCCGACCTGCGAGGTGGTCGACGGCACCGGGCTCTACCCGCGCTGCCCGGCGGAGGCCCCGGGCCGGCGGCAGCTGATCGGGATCGTGGACAGCGCCGACGCCGAGTCGTACAGCATGCCGGAGGCGAAGCTGGTCAACGCCCAGGGCACCGCCGTGGCGCCGTCCTTCGCCTCGGTCCAGGCGGCGGTGAACGACATGCCGGTGGACCCGAGGACCAACACCCAGCAACTGCCCTACGGCACGCCGGGGACGGCGTACGCGAGCGACCCGAACGCCTACCCGCTGACCGCGGTCGACTACGCGATGGCTCCCACCAGCGGGCTGGGCGACGCCAAGGCGGCGGCGGCCTCGGCCTTCCTCGCCCAGGTCACCGACCCCGGCAGCGGGCAGCTCTACGGCCGTGATCCGGGCCGACTCGGGCTGGGCTACCTCGATCTGACGCAGGTTCAGCTCGGCATAGCGCAGGCCGCGGTGGCGCACGTCGCCAACCAGGACAGCGCGCTGCCGGGCAACCAGACCCCGCCGGCCGGCACCCCGGGCGGCACCCCGACCCCGACGCCCACCCCGACCGGGGCCGCCGGTCAGCCGGGTGCCGGGAGCGTCACGGTCACCGGCACCACGGTGATCCCGAACGGCGGCACGCTCAGCGGGACCGGCAGCCTCGGCAGCGCGGGCACCACCGGCGGCGGCACGATCACCGGTAACTCCCTGGCCGGCGGCACCGGCGGCGGCGACCTGCCGCCGGGCAGCACGCCGGTCTCCGGCAAGGGCGGCAGCGCCACGCCGTCCGCCGCGGCCGGGAGCCCGAGCCCGTCCGGTGGACCGCAGTTCGCCGACGCGGCGGCCGGCACCCCGGCTCCGGACCGGGCCGGACTGGCCAGGGTGCTGCTCCCGGTGGTGCTGATCGTCGGGGCGGTGCTGCTGCTCGGTGGACCGGCCGCCCTGGTGCTGAGCGGCACCGCGGCCGGGGGCCGGGCACTGGCCCGGCTGCGCGGGGCCGTCAACCGCGGCGGCAAGCGGAGCTGAGCACGCGTCAGCCGGGCGGCCGGATCCCCGAACCCGGGATCCGGCCGCCCGGGCCGAGGACCACCCACCACCTCCGGAGCCGGGGAGCCGATCCGCCATGACCACCGCGCCACCCATGCCAGAAGCGCACCACGACCCCGCCGGTGACCCGGCGCCGGACCGCCCCCGGGCGATCACCGCGCCCGCCACCCGCGGCGACCTGGTCTTCCGCATCGTGCTGCGGGTGGCCGGCTACTCGGTCTTCGCCCTCATGGGTCTGATCGCGGCCTTCCTGCTGGGCCGCGGCAGCACCGCGCTGAGGGCCACCGGCTGGTCCTTCCTGTCCACCCAGAAGTGGCAGACCGAGGCGCACCACTTCGGCATCGCGGCGGTGCTGCCGGACGGGGTGCTGATCGCGGTGGTGGCGCTGGTCGTCGCCGTTCCGGTCTCGCTCTGCGCGGCGCTCTTCATCTCCGAGTACGCACCGGTGCGGCTGCGCGGGCTGCTGGTCGCCATGGTCGACCTGATGGCGGCCGTGCCCAGCATCATCTACGGCCTGTGGGGGTTCTTCTTCCTGCAGGGGCGGGTGCTCGGCACGGTGCGCTGGGCGGCCCTGCACCTGGGCGGGGTGCTGCCCTTCCTCAAGGTCCCGCTGGGCGACGTCGGCACCTCCTACACCTCCTCGACCTTCGTCGCCGGGCTGGTGGTGGCCCTGATGATCACCCCGATCATCACCTCGCTCAGCCGCGAGGTCTTCTCCCAGGCGCCGCAGGGCGAACGGGAGGGCGCCTACGCGCTGGGCAGCACCCGCTGGGGGATGGTCCGCACGGTGGTGCTGCCGTTCGGCCGCGGCGGGGTGATCGGCGCGGTGATGCTGGGCTTCGGCCGGGCGATGGGCGAGACCATCGCGGTGGCGCTGATCATCTCGCCGACCTTCACCCTCAACACCCACATCCTGCAGGCCGGGGCCAACTCGATCTCCGCGCTGATCGCGCTGCGGTTCAGCGAGTCCGACGGCCTCTCGCTCTCCGCGCTGATGGCGGCCGGGCTGGTGCTCTTCGCGCTCACCCTGGTGGTCAACGTGCTGGCGGGGATCGTGGTCAGCCGCTCCCGCTCCGGCGCCGCGACCGCGGACTGACGCCGTGACCGACCTCCCGAGAACCCCCGCCCCCGCTCCCGGCTCCGCCCCTGTTCCCGGCTCCGCCCCCGTCGCAGAGGACTCCACCGTGACCACCGTCCACCTGACCGGCAGTTCGGCCCCCGCGCCGCTGCCGGCCGCGGCCGCCGAGCCGCCCGAGCGCCGCCGCCGGCTCGGCGGGGTCACCGGCGCGGAAGTCGGCACCCTCGCCGCCGCGTTGCTCGGCTCGCTCGCCCTCGACTGGCTGCTCTACGAGCGGGTGCTGCCGTTCAGCGGCGCGCAGGGCTTCCTCGGCCTCTGGTACCTGCTCTTCCTCGGCTTCAACTACGCGTTGGGCGTGCTGCAGTGGCCCCGGCCGGTGGTGCGCGAGCGGCTGGTCACCCTGGTGGCCTGGAGCGCCGGGGCGCTGCTCGCCTTCCTGATCGGCGCGCAGCTCTTCTTCCTCGCCCTGCGCGGCTACCACGCCGCCGAGCACGCCAACTTCTACACCCAGACCATGGCCCGCACCTCGGCGGTCTCCCCGATCACCTCGGGCGGGGCGCTGCACGCGGTGGTCGGGTCGCTGGAACAGCTGGGCCTGGCCACGCTCTTCTCGGTGCCGCTCGGGATCGCCGCCGCAGTCTTCATGGCCGAGGTCGGCGGCCGCACCGCCCGACCGGTCCGCACCCTGATCGAGGCGATGACCGCGCTGCCCTCGATCGTGGCCGGCCTCTTCGTGCTCGGCGTCGTGATCCTCACCTTCGGTCTGCAGGCCTGCGGCTTCGCCGCCTCGCTGGCGCTGACCGTGATGATGATGCCGATCGTCACCCGGGCCGCCGAGGTGGTGATCCGGCTGGTCCCCGGCACGCTGCGGGAGGCCTCCTACGCGCTCGGCGGCAGCCAGTGGCGCACGGTCTGGAACGTGGTGCTGCCCACCGCCCGGCCGGGCCTGGCCACCGCGGTGATCCTCGGCATGGCCCGCGGCGTCGGCGAGACCTCGCCGGTGCTGCTCACCGCCGGCTTCACCTCCGGCTTCAACGGCAACCCGTTCGCGGGCCACCAGGTCAGCCTGCCGCTCTACATCTGGAACTGCGTCCGCCAGCCCTACCCGTCCATGGTGGCCCGCGGGTTCGCCGCCGGGCTGACCCTGATGACCCTGGTGCTGGTGCTCTTCGTCACCGCCCGCCTGGTCGGCGGCCGGCGACCCGGCGAGCTGAGCCGCCGCCAGCGCCGCCGGCTGGACCGCCCGCAGCTGCGCACCCCGATCCGCGCGGGCGGCGGCCGGGGAGCCGCCGCCGGCGCCGCCGCCCGATCCGCCCTGAGCTCCGGAGGAACCGTCATGCCGTGGGCCCGTCTGTACCGTCCCGTCCGCCCGGCCCCGCGGGCCACCGCCGAGGGGGGCCGGGGCGGCGGCCGGTCGGTGGCCCTGCTGCTCGCCTTCTCGCTGACCCTGATGGCGCTGGTGCTCGGCAGCGGCGGGCGCGCCTTCGCCGCCACCACGCTGAACGCCGACGGCTCCAGCTGGGCCGGCCCGGCGATCGAGAAGTGGCGCACCGACGTCGCCCCCCAGGGCATCACCGTCAACTTCAGCCCGAACGGCTCGGCGGCCGGCCGCCAGCAGTGGGAGAACGGGCAGGACGACTTCACCGCCTCCGACGTGCCCTTCCGCACCCAGGCGGACAACGGGGTCAACCAGGACGGGCACTCCTCGGGCATCGGCAACGCCGAGAACCCCACCTACGGCTACTCCTACGTGCCGATCACCGCCGGCGGCACCGCGTTCATGTACAACCTGCAGATCGGCGGCAAGCAGATCACCGACCTGCGGCTGTCGCCCGACAACCTGGTGGACATCTTCACCGGGAAGATCACCTACTGGGACGACCCCAAGATCACCCAGTCCTACGGCCGGACGCTGCCGCACCTGCCGATCACCCCGGTGGTCCGCTCCGACGGCTCGGGTGCCACCGCGCAGTTCTCGCGCTGGATGGAGCACACCCACCAGGCCGAGTGGGACCAGTACTGCTCCGGCGTCAACGGCGTGAGCTGCGGCGACTACACCGAGTTCTATCCGACGAACGGCGGTCGGATGATCGCGCAGAACGGCTCCGACCAGGTCGCGCACTACATCGAGCAGCCCTCGGGCCTGGGCGCGATCGGCTACGACGAGTACGCCTTCGCGCTGACCAGCCACTGGCCGGTGGTCAAGGTGCTCAACCCGGCCGGCTACTACACCCTGCCCACCGCCTCCAACGTGGCGGTGGCGCTGACCGCGGCCAAGATCCGCGGGGTGGACGACAACACCTCGCCCAACGACCCCGACTACCTGCAGCAGAACCTCGACGGCGTCTACGGCAACAACGACCCGCGCTCCTACCCGATCTCCAGCTACAGCTACGTGATCGTGCCGCGGACCGGCGCTGCGCTCCCGCCGCCGCCGAAGTTCAGCACCAGCAAGGGCGCCGCGCTCAGCCAGTACCTGGACTACGTGCTCTGCGGCGGCCAGGCCACCGGCACCAGCGGCATCGACTCGATCGGGTACTCGCCGATCCCGCGCGGCCTGGTCCGCGGCGGGCTGCTCCAGGTGCAGCACATCCCCGGCTACGCGGGCAACGTCGACCCCAACTCGCTGAACAACTGCCCGAACCCGACCTTCGACAGCAGCGGCAACCTGATCGTCCTGAAGAACGCGCCGCAGCCCGACCCCTGCGACCACGTCGGCCAGCCGCTCAGCTGCAAGCCCGGCAACCCCGGGGCCACGGCGGGCGGTTCGGGCGGCAGCGGTTCGGGCGGCTCGGGCGGCAAGGGCGGGACCGGCACCGGCGGGACCGGCGGTAGCGGTGGTGGCGGGGGCACCGGCGGGACCAAGGGCGCCGGCGGCAACGGCGGTTCGGGCAGCGGCACCCCCGGCGGTGGTGGCGGTGGTACCGGTGGTTCGGGCGGCACCGTCGACCCGCTGACCGGGCAGCTGATCCCGGGCAGCGGCGGCGGGGCAGCGGGCGACCAGGGCGCGGCCGATCCCGGTGGTTCGGGCGGCACCGTCGACCCGCAGACCGGCCAGCTGGTGCCGGGCAGCGGCGGGGGCGGCTCCGGTTCGAGCGACGTGGCCGCCAACGTGGTCAACGTCGGCGGCCGGCCGCAGAACTGGACGCTGACCACGATCACCGCGGTGGAACTGCTCGCGGTGGTGGCCGTGCCGCCGTTCCTCGGCGGGTGGCTGCGCCGCCGCCGGGCGGGCGCCGGCAGCGCGGGGGGCCCGCGATGACCGCGCCCGCGACGGCCGCCGCCACGGACGCGGCCGA
>NZ_JBNQTI010000115.1:0-29467 GCF_050325825.1 Kitasatospora sp. LaBMicrA B282 | reverse complement strand
GGGGTGCGTGCATCGGCGGCGCCGAGGAGGGAGTCCATGCGGAGCATCGGCGACTGACGAGAAGCCGTCGAGGTGCGTGCCCCGGCGTCGCCGCGCAGACGGGGGTTTGAAGACAGGCCCTAGCGCCCCCGCGGACCTTGCCGGGCCCGGTGCGCTCCGCCGATTTCGGTATGGGCCCGTTGGTCAGGTAATGTTCACCGGGTTGAACAAGCGCCGCTAGCTCAGTTGGTTAGAGCAGCTGACTCTTAATCAGCGGGTCCGGGGTTCGAGTCCCTGGCGGCGCACAACACCGAAGGGCGTCCTCCTCAGGAGGGCGCCCTTCGCGTTTCCCGCCGCCTGTTTCCCACCGCCCGTGTCCCGCCGCGGCAGGCCCCCGGACGGGCGACGACGCACCGACCGAACCCCGCCTGTCACCGGCCGGCAACCCGTTTGTGATGATTCTTGGAGGAACCGGAGCGCCCGCTGGGAGCGCCGTTCCTCGGGAACTGAAGAGACGGGACGGGAGGCCCCCACCAGTGAGTGCTCCGCAGCAGGCTGCAGCGCCGCCGAGAGGGCCGCGGCCGGCCGACCCGGTGGAGACCCCGTCGCGATGGCGCCGCCTGCACCCGGCGGCGTGGGCCGGGGCCGGGCTGGCGCTGGTGCTCGGTGTCTACTGGGCCCGGTTCGTCGCCGGGGTGAGCGGCGACCTGGCCGCGCAGTGGGCCTGGTCGGACTTCGCCGCCCAGCACCCCGGCTCGGCCTACGACCTGGCCTGGTACGGCGGCCTGCACCCGGCCGGCTACAGCGTGCTGACCCCCTGGCTGATGGCGCTCTGCGGGGTGCGCACCGTCGCGGTGGCCGGCTGCGTGCTCTCCGCCGGGCTGCTCGGCCACCTGGTGGCCCGGGCCGGCGTGCGGCGGCCGGTGCCGGTGGCGCTCTGGGGCGCCTTCGCGCTCGCCTGCAACGTGGCGGCCGGCCGGGTGACCTTCGCGCTGGGCACCCTGTTCGGGCTGGCCGCGCTGCTCGCCGTCCGCCCCGAGCCCGACCGGCCGGGGCCGGGTCAGGGCCGGCGCTACGCCTGGGCCGCCGCGGGCTCGCTGCTCGCCACCCTGGCCAGCCCGGTGGCCGGGCTCTTCGTCGAGGTGGTGGCGGCCGCGCTGCTGCTCACCGGGCGGCGCCGGACCGGCTGGGCGCTGGCCGTGCCGCCGCCGGTGGTGGTGCTGGGCACCGCGGTGCTCTTCCCGGGCTCCGGGATCGACCCGATCTCCGGCGGCACGGCGCTGATCTGCATCGGCTGCGCGGCCGTGGTCGCCCTGGTCAGCCCGCCGCAGTGGCGCACCCTGCGGCTCGGCTGTCTGGTCTACGCCGTCGGCTCCGGGCTCACCTGGGCCTTCCGCACCCCGATCGGCAGCAACGTGGAGCGGCTGGCGCTGATCTTCGGCAGCGTGCTGGTGCTGGCCGCGCTCTGCGCCCGCCCGTTCGCCTGGCGGCGCACCCCGGCCGCCCTGCTCGCCCTGGTGATCACCGCCTACTGGACGGTGAGCGCCAACATCATCGGCATCCCGGTGCCGCCCCCGGCCGGGCAGGGCGACCAGCTGCTCGCCGAGCTGCGCGCGCTGCACGCCGACCGGGCGCGGGTGGAGGCCGTCCCGATGCTCAACCACTGGGAGTCCTGGGGCCTGGTGGGCACCGCCGAGCTGGCCCGCGGCTGGAACCGCCAGGCCGACGTGCAGCGCAACCCGCTCTTCTACGGCAAGGCACTGGACGCGGCCGACTACCACGAGTGGCTGCGCCGCTGGGCGGTGGCGTACGTCGCGCTGCCGAGCGGCCCGACCGACATCGCCGCCGACGCCGAGGCGGCGCTGATCCGCACCGGACCGGCCTGGCTGCAGGAGGTCTGGCACGACGACCACTGGCGGCTGTTCCGCTTCACCGACGCGATCCCGCTGGCCGACCCGCCGGCCACCGTGGAGCACGCCGACGCCGCCGAACTGCGGCTGACCGTCAGTGCTCCGGGCTCCGCGCTGCTGCGCATCCCGTGGTCGCCCTGGCTGGCCGCGCACGGGCCGGCCGGCGCCTGCCTGACCCAGGACGGCGACTGGACCCGACTGACGGCGCCGGCGGCCGGCGAGTACCGGATCGACGCCCGCTACGGCTGGCCGCGCGGCAGCGCGTGCTGAGCGGCCGTCCGCCGCGCTGACCGACGTCCGCCACCGGGGCCGACGTCCTCGGCCCGGACCAACGCCCTCGGCCCGGACCGACGCCCACTACATCGACCGACGTCCGCCGAGCCCGACCGGCCCCGCCGGGAACCGGGGGCCGGAGATCCGCTGTCCCCGTCATCGCCGCCGCCGGTCCTGTAGCGTCGCTCGGGGCGGCGGAGCCAGGTGTCCAGCACGAGCAGGCGAGGAACGATCCCGGGTGAAGAGCAGCGAGGTCCCCAGAGAGCCGGCCAGACCAGGCCTGATACGCCGCGCCGCCCGCTGGGCGTGGCGGCCCGAGCGGCGCTGGCACGCCATCACGGTCGACGTGCTGCTGGTGGTGCCCGCCGCGCTGGACGCCCTGCTCAACTTCCCGCCCCCGCGCGACTGGCGGTTCCTGGTCTCGCTGGCCGCCTGCGCCGTGCTGCTGGTGCGCCGCCGCTACCCGCGCACCGTGCTGCTGCTCGCCCTGCCCGGCCTGTACGCGGGCAGCGCGCTGATCGCCGCGATGATCGCCGGCTACACGGTGGCCCGCACCGAGCGGGCGCTGTGGCAGAAGGTGACCGCGGCCGTGCTGGTCTGCCTCGGCAGCTTCCTGCCCTGGCCGCTCGCCCGGCTCGGGCAGGAGAGCGTCAGCACCATCACCCAGGCCGTGGTCTACGCGACCATGCTGGGCACCGGCCCGGTGGTGCTCGGGCTGCTCGCCCAGACCCGGCGCGACCTGTCCGAGCGGATCGCCGAACTGGCCGAGCTGCGGGAGATCGAGCGCACCCTCTACGCGAAGACCGTGCTCGCCGAGGAGCGGGCCCGGATCGCCCGCGAGATGCACGACGTGGTCTCGCACCAGGCCGGGCTGATCGCGGTGCAGGCCGGCGCCCTGCAGGTGACCACCAAGGACCCGGTGGCCCGGGAGACCGCGGGCACCCTGCGGGAGCTGGCGGTGGCCACCCTGGAGGAGCTGCGGTCGATGATCCTGGTGCTGCGGGCGGCCGGGGCCGGGCCGACCGAGCTGGTGCCGCAGCCCCGGCTGGCCGACCTGCCGCGGCTGGTGGCGGCCGCCGAGGTGGACGCGGTGCTCCGGGTGGAGGGCTGCCTGGACGGGGCACTGCCGGAGCCGGTGGAGCGGGCCGCCTACCGGACCGTGCAGGAGGCGCTGACCAACGTCCGCAAGCACGCACCGGGTGCCGTCACCGAGGTGCTGCTGCGGGTCGCCCCGGAGCTGCTGACCGTCACCGTGCGCAACGCCCCGCCCGGCGGCGGGGTGCGCGGCCCCGAGCTGCCCGGCGGGCGGCACGGGCTGATCGGCCTGCGCGAGCGGGCCGCCCTGCTCGGCGGCACCCTGGCGGCCGAGCCGGAGCCGGACGGCGGCTTCGCGGTGCGGCTGCGACTGCCGCTGGGCGGCAGCCCGGCGGACTGCGCGGGGCACCGGCACCAGGAGCCGCAGCGCCGGCCGGGGCCGCTGGGCCGGGCCGGACGCAGCGCGCTGCGCGCGGCCTCCAACGCCGCGACCCCCACCACCTCGGCGGCCACCGCCACTGGCTGACCCGGCCTCGACCTCCGGCCCGGTGGCTGCGCGCACGCGCGGCCGCCGGGCCGGAGGCGTGTGCGGCCCCGGCGGACCGCGTGGTGCGAACGGGTGACGGTCCCGCGGATCCGCAGCAGGCGCCCGCCTGCGGGAAGCCGACCCGCAATCCAACCCCAATCGCCGCATCCCGCGTGGAATCCCACAAAAGGGGACAAAAGTCCCTAGCATCCGATCGAACGGCCCCGGCAGGCTGTCAACGTCCCTGCCCAGGTCACCACCGGATCCTGCGCCGCCGACCACCACCACCGCGTGAACCAGCGTCACGGGGCTGAGAGGAGAGGCCACCCGTGCCGCCCACCGAGCCGTCCACGTCGTCGGGGCCGCCCGACACCCCCCGTTCCCTGCCGCGCCGCGTGCTGCGCTCCGGCCGCCCCCGCCGCCAGGGCTGGCGGCGCCTGGTGCCGACCTGGCGGTTCACCCTGGTCGGCACGCTCGGCGGGCTGCTGCTCGGGATCGGGCTGTTCTGCCTCGGGGTCGTGCTGGTCAAGGTCCCGGACGCGCACGCCGCCGCCACCGCGCAGCGCAACACCTGGCTCTACCGGGACGGCACGGTGCTGGCCCAGACCGGCCAGACCAACCGGCAGAGCGTGGGCCTGGACCAGGTCTCGGAGGAGGCCCAGCACGCGGTGCTGGCCGCCGAGGACCGCGGCTTCTACCGCGAGGGCGCGGTCAACCCGGCCGCCCTGCTGCGGGCCGGCTGGAACACCGCCACCGGCAAGGGCGCCCAGGGCGGCTCCACCATCACCCAGCAGTACGTGAAGAACGCCTACCTGACGCAGCAGCAGACGGTGACCCGGAAGGTCAAGGAGATCTTCATCGCGCTCAAGGTGGACGCCACCCTGTCCAAGCCGGAGATCCTGGCGAACTACCTGAACACCACCTACTACGGCCGCGGCGCCTACGGCATCCAGGCCGCCGCGCAGGCCTACTTCGGGGTGGACGCGAGCAAGCTGGACGCGGCCCAGGGCGCCTACCTGGCCACCCTGCTCAACGCCCCCTCCGCCTACGACCTGGCCACCGCCACCGAGGGCGGCAAGCGGGCGGCCACCGCCCGGTGGAACTACGTGCTGGACGGCATGGTCAAGGAGGGCTGGCTGGACGCCGCCGACCGGGCCGCGCTGACCCTGCCCCAGGTGCGGGCGCCGCAGCCGGCCCTCGGGCTGACCGGCCAGGCCGGCTACCTGGTGGACGCGGCCAAGGACTACCTGGTCGAGCAGAAGCTGGTGGACGAGGCCGCCCTGGCCCGCGGCGGCTACCGGATCACGCTGAGCGTCGACCCGGCCCGGCAGGCCGACCTCGCGAACGCCGTGCAGCACCGGCTGACCGACCAGCTGGACGCCGGCCGGCGCGACGGCGACGCCGACATCCAGGCGGGGGCGGTCTCGGTGGACCCCAGGACCGGCGCGGTGCTGGCGATGTACGGCGGCTCGGACTACACCGCGCACTTCGTCAACAACGCCACCCGGCGCGACTACCAGGCGGGTTCGACCTTCAAGCCGATCGCGCTGGCCGCCGCGCTGGACGGCGGTGCGAGGACCCAGGACGGCCGGCCGATCACCCCGGACACCGTCTACGACGGCGGCAACCGCCGCCCGGTGCAGGGCGGCAGCGCCAGGACGCCGTACGCGCCGCCGAACGAGGGCGAGCGCGAGTTCGGCCGGATCACCCTGCGGCAGGCCACCGACTGGTCGGTGAACACCGCCTTCGCCCAGCTCGCCCAGGACGCCGGCCTGGACAGGGTCCGGCAGACCGCCGTCGCGCTCGGGCTGCCCGCCGACACCAACGAGCTGGACCCGGTCCCCTCGATCTCGCTGGGCGTCTCCATGCCGAGCGTGCTGGACATGGCCGGCGTCTACGCGACGCTGGACAACGACGGGCAGCGGATCACCCCGTGGCTGGTGCAGCAGGTCCAGCTGGACGGCGACGAGGTGCCGTTGCCGGCCCACCAGAGCGGTCGCGCGGTCAGCCCGCAGACCGCGCGGCAGGTCACCGACATGCTGCAGGGCGTGGTCTCCGACCCCGGCGGCACCGGGTGGCGCGCCCAGGACCTGGGCCGTCCGGTGGCCGGCAAGACCGGCACCACCGACCAGAACCGCTCGGCCTGGTTCGTCGGCTACACCCCCGAACTGGTCACCTCGGTGGCGATGTTCGGCGAGCAGGCGGGCACCGGCAAGCAGGTCACGCTGTCCGGCGCGGCCGGTGGCGGGCGGGTCACCGGCGGCGGCTACCCGGCCCAGATCTGGACCGACTACATGAAGGCCGCGCTGGACGGGCGCCCGGTCGCCGACTTCACCCCGCCGGACGGCGCCACCGCGGCCGACGACCCGGCGACCGGCGCCCCGGGCGCCGCCTCCGCCCGGCCGCACAGCCCCGCGCCCTCGCACGGCCGGGTCACCCCGCACCAGCCCCGCCCGACCCCGCCGGCCGAGCAGCCGGGCCGGCCTACCCCACCGGCCGAGCCCAGCCACCCGCAGCCGTCCACCCCGAACGAGCCGCCGACCAGCCCGGCCAGGCCGACGCCCCCGGTCAGCCCGCCGCCGAGCTCGCCGAACCGGCCGACCGAGCCGGTCGCGCCCAGCCCGAACCGGCCGAGCACCGCCGCACCACCGACCCCGGCCCACCTCGCGGCATCCGCCTGACGAACCTGCTCGACCGTTTTTGTCCGGGACCTGGCAGAATGCCCCGATGCACTCCACGGCGCCCTCCCCGGCCGTCCCGCCGCGCTCCCGCCGGGCGGTCGGGCTCACCCTCGCGCTGGTCTCGGCCTTCTCCTTCGGCGGCTCCGGCACGGCCGCCAAGCCGCTGATCGAGGCCGGCCTCTCCCCGCTGCAGGTGGTCTGGCTGCGGGCCACCGGCGCCGCCGTGCTGCTGCTGCCGCTGGCCTGGCGGCACCGCTCGATCGTCCGGGACCGGCCCGGCCTGCTGCTCGGCTTCGGCCTGCTCGGCGTCGCGGGCGTGCAGGCCTGCTACTTCGCCGCGATATCCCGGATCCCGGTGGGCGTGGCGCTGCTGATCGAGTACTTCGGGCCGCCGCTGCTGCTCGGCTACGTGCGCTTCGTGCAGCGCCGGCCGGTCAGCCGCGGCCCGGCGATCGGCGCCGCGGTGGCGGTGACCGGGCTGGCCTGCGTGGTGCAGGTCTGGCAGGGGCTGAGCTTCGACGCGCTCGGCGTGCTCTTCGGGCTCGGCGCGGCCTGCTGCCAGGTGGGCTACTTCGTGCTCGCCGACGCCGGGGCCCGCGGCGAGAAGCCTGCCGACCCGCTGGGCACCGCGGCCTACGGACTGCTGATCGGCGCCCTCGCGCTGACCGCGGTGGCCCGGCCCTGGGAGGGGGACTGGAGCAGGCTGGGCGGCCAGGTGACGATGGCCCACCACCAGTTGCCGGCGCTGCTGCCGGCCGCCTGGATGATCGTGGTCGCCACCGTCCTCGCCTACCTGACCGGCGTGGTCTCGGTGCGCCACCTGTCGCCGCCGGTGGCCGGCGTGGTCGCCAACCTGGAGGCGGTGGTGGCCACGGTGACCGCCTGGTTCCTGCTCGACGAGCACCTCGGCGGCACCCAGTTGGTCGGCGGCCTGCTGGTCCTGCTCGGCGCCTTCGCCGCCCAGGCCGGCAAGCCCGCCGCGGAGCCGGAGGCCACCGCGGTCCCGGAGACCACCGCGGTGCCGGCTCCGGCGACGGCCGGGGCGACGACGGAGGAGCCGGTCCGGGGCTGCTAGGGCCGCCCGGACGACCCCCGGGGACGACTCGGAGACGCCCCTCGGAGACGACTCGGACGGCCTGTCGGAGCGATCAGAGCGAGTCGTCCTGGCCGGCCACGCCGTCGCGGGCGATCGCCTCGTGGTGGCGGATGACCTCGGCGATGATGAAGTTGAGGAACTTCTCCGCGAAGACCGGGTCCAGGTGCGCCTTGGCCGCCAGTTCGCGCAGGCGGCCGATCTGGTCGCGCTCGCGGGTGGGGTCGGCGGGCGGGAGGCGGTGCGCGGCCTTCAGGGTGCCGACCCGCTGGGTGGCCTTGAAGCGCTCGGCGAGCATGTGGACCACGGCCGCGTCGATGTTGTCGATGCTCTGCCGCAGCGCGGCCAGTTCGGCGCGGACGGCCTCGTCCACGTCCGCCAGCGCGGTGTCGGGGTCGGGCGTGGGCTGCTCGGTCATCGCGTCTGCTCCGGTTCGGGCACCCGGGCCAGGGCGGCCGGGCGCGGTCGGGGCCGGCGGCCGGGAAGGTGCACGGCGCACGGGCCGGGCAAATCTAACAGGCCGGCGGGCGGCGACCCGCTCCCCTTTCCCGGATCGTCCACCATCCGGACAGCCCAACGGGACCACCGTCCGGCGCCTCCCGGTTGCGGACGGTGACGGCCGGTCGGAGGCTGGGGCGTGTCCCCCCGCGTCCCCGAAAGGCCCCCCAGATGCCCGTACGCGACTCCTACCCCGACGGCGCCCCCTGCTGGGTCGACCTCACCACCGGCGACCCGCTCGGCGCCCAGGACTTCTACGGCCCGATCATGGGCTGGGAGTTCGAGGAGCTCGGGCCCCGCTACGACGGCTACACCATGTGCCTGCTGGACGGCCGCCCGGCCGCCGGGCTGCTGCCGCCGCCGGCCGGCGCCGAGCGACTGCCGGCCGCCTGGAACGTCTACCTGGCCGCCGGCGAGCTGTCGGCCGTCTACGAGCGGGTCACCCGGGCCGGCGGCACCGCCGTCCTGGGGCCGCACGAGATCCCCGGGGCCGGGCGGCTGGCCTTCGCCTTCGACCCGGGCGGCACCCCGTTCGGGCTCTGGCAGAGCGCCGGGCACCTCGGCGCCGGGGTCTACGGCGAGCCGGGCGCGATGTGCTGGCACGAGCTCACCACCGCGGACCCCGCCCCGGCCGACGCCTTCTACGCCGAGCTCTTCCCGTACCTGCAGAAGCAGGTGGGCGACGGGCGCTCCTTCGACTACACCGCCTGGAGCGTGCCCGGCTCGGACGGGCTGCCGGTCTGCGGCCGCTACCGGGCCGCGGTGCCGCAGCCGTACTGGAGCACCTACCTCGCGGTGCCCGAGGCGGACCACGCGGCCGAGCAGGTGGCCGGGCTGGGCGGCCGGGTACTGCGCGAGCCCTTCGACTCCCCGTACGGCCGGCTGGTGCCGTGCACCGATCCCTCCGGCGCGCGGGTGACCTTCTGTCAGCTCCCCTGAACGGCCCCCCGCGGGCAGTAGGCTGAGCGCGGCGTGACCGGACTGACACCTGTCTCAACTCCGTCGCAGAATCAGCAGGAGGAACCGATCGTGGCAACTGTTCGCACCGCCCGCACCGCTTGGGAAGGCAGCCTGCTCGAGGGCAAGGGCGAGGTGACCTTCGCCTCGTCCGGGATCGGGCAGTTCCCGGTCTCCTGGCCGGCCCGCTCCGAGCAGCCGAACGGCAAGACCAGCCCCGAGGAACTGATCGCCGGCGCGCACTCGGCCTGCTTCTCGATGGCCCTGTCGCACGGCCTGACCGGCGCCGGCACCCCGCCCACCAAGCTGGACGTGCAGGCCGAGGTGACCTTCCAGCCGGGCACCGGCATCACCGGGATCCACCTGAGCGTGGTCGGCCAGGTGCCGGGGCTGGACGAGGCCGGCTTCGTCAAGGCCGCCGAGGACGCCAAGGCCAACTGCCCGGTGAGCCAGGCCCTGGCCGGCACCACCATCACGCTCAGCGCCGAGCTGGGCTGACCCCGCCGCGGCGGGCCCGGGCCGAGTGCCCGCGGCCCGTCCGCGGATGCCGATCACCCGCGCACGCCTCCGGCGCGCACCTCCCGGTGCCCGCCGGGGGCGTGTCCGTGATGGCGCCGGCCTCCCCCGAAACGCGGCGAATCACCCTGTCGGCTGTGGCCCCGGCTTCCGTGCGCGGCCTATGATCGGGCGCAGTGCTCCGCTCTTGACAACGGTGGCCCGGCCTGGCACCGGGTCAGCTCGGCGGCAGCACGACGAGCGTGGGCAAGCGAGCGTCAGCGGCGGACGGGAGCATGCAGTGCGAGGCCGGAACGAGGGGGCCGACGCACACCGCAACGGCGTGCGTCGCGACCCGCTGCGTCCCCCCATGGCTCCGCGGTCCGGGCCGCAGCCCCCCGGCCTGCCGGGCCCCGCCGCGGCACCCGCCGGGCCGGGCCCCACCGAGCCGCCCCCGGGCCACCAGCCCGGGCACTGCCCCAGCTGCGCCGCGCCGCTGCCCGGCGCCGCCGTCCCGGACACCGACGACCTGCTCGCCGCCCTGCGCGCCAGCGAGTCCCGGTTCCGCGCCGCCTTCGCCGACGCCGGGATCGGGATGGTGCTGGTCGACACCGACGACCTGGTGATCGAGGCCAACCCCGCCTTCGCCTCGATGCTCGGCCGCGAGGTCTCCGAGCTGGTCCGGATGCACATCCACCAGATCATCGACCCGGAGGACACCCCGCGCCGGCTCTACCGCGAGCTGGTGGCCGGCCGCCGCGACCGCCTGCGGGTGGAGAAGCGGCTCAAGCATCGAGAGGGGCGCGAGGTCTGGAGCAACATCACCATCTCGCTGGTCCGCGACGCCGACGGGCGGCCGTTCTACACCCTGGCGATCTTCGAGGACATCACCGAGCGGCGCCGGCTCGGCGACCGGCTCGCCTACCAGGCCCTGCACGACCCGCTCACCCGGCTGCCCAACCGCACCTTCTTCTTCGACCGGCTGAACTCCGCCTGCCTGCCCGACCCGCAGCGCCCCGGCGACAACGGCGGCGGCCGCCGGGTCGGCGTCTGCTACCTGGACCTGGACGGCTTCGCGGCGATCAACGACACCCTCGGCCACCACATCGGCGACCAGCTGCTCAGCGCGGTGGCCGCCCGGCTGGAGCGGCGGTTCGCCGGCAGCGAGGGGTGGCTGGTGGCCCGGCTCGGTGGGGACGAGTTCGCGGTGCTGGTCCCCGACAGCGAGGGCAGCGAGCAGCTGACCACGGTCGCCGCCCAGGTGCTCACCCTGCTGGAGCGGCCCTTCGAGATCGCCGGGCACCGGCTGGCGGTCACCGCCAGCGTCGGGGTGGTGGAGCGCCCGGTCACCGGGACCAGCCCGACCGACCTGGTGAAGGACGCCGACGCCACCCTCTACTGGTCCAAGTCCGACGGCCGGGCCCGCTGGACCCTGTACGACCGGGACCGCGGCGCCCACCAGCTGACCCGCCGGCTGCTCGCCACCGCGCTGCGCCCGGCGCTGGAGCGCGGCGAGTTCACCGTGGAGTACCAGCCGCTGGTGGGGCTGGCCGACGGCACCGTGCACGGCGCCGAGGCGCTGGTGCGCTGGCGGCACCCGCGGTTCGGCACGCTGTCGCCGGACCGTTTCATCCCGCTGGCCGAGGAGTCCGGCGCGATCGTGCCGCTCGGCAAGTGGGTGCTGGAGGAGTCCTGCCGGCAGGCCCGCGGCTGGCTGGCCGAGTTCCCGGACACCGAGGCCTTCGTCAGCGTCAACCTGGCGGCCCGTCAGGTCTGGGACTCCGACGTGGTGGCGGACGTCGCCCAGGTGCTGGAGCGCACCGGGCTGCCGGCCCGGCTGCTCCAGCTGGAGCTGACCGAGAGCGCGGTGCTCGGGCCCGGCGGGCGCCCGCTGCAGGCCCTGCAGGCGCTGGCCGACATGGGCGTGCGGATCGCCATCGACGACTTCGGCACCGGGTACTCCAACCTCGCCTACCTGTCCCGGCTGCCGGTGCACGCCCTCAAGCTGGACGGCACCTTCATCGAGGGCTTCCGCGACCCGGCCCCGGTGGGCCGCCCCGACCTGCGCTCGCGGCGCAGCGAGGCCGACGAGCAGATCGTCGGCGCGATGGTCCGGCTCGCCCACGACCTGGGGCTGACCGTCACCGCCGAGGGCATCGAGAACGCCGCCCAGGCCGAGCGGCTGCGGCTGACCGGCTGCGACACCGCGCAGGGCTGGTACTTCGCCCGGCCCGGCACCGCCGCGGTGGTCGCCGGGATACTGCGCGAGGGCGGGATCCGGCTGCCGGGCCCGGACCGCTCGGCGATGCGGCCTTAGGGGCCTGTCTTACGGATCCTGCCGGGCGCCCCCGGGTCAGGCCGCGGGTGCGTCGGGCCCGGTCAGTCCGTAGGCCTGGGCGATCAGCCGGTAGGAGCGCAGCCGCTCCGCGATGCCGTGGATGTGCGAGGTGACCATCAACTCGTCGGCCCCGGTGCGCTTGCGCAGCTCCTCCAGGCCGTCCGCCACCTCGCCCGGCGAGCCCAGCACCACGTTGCCCAGCCAGCCCTCCAGGAAGTCGGCCTCGGCCGGGCTGTAGGGGTAGGCGGCGGCCTCCTCCGGGGTCGGGATCGGGCTCGGCATGCCGCGCCGCAGCCGCAGCATGGCCAGCCCGGCGGAGGCGGCCAGCCGGCGCGCCTCGGGCACCCCGCCCGCCGGCACCGCCACCGCGCTGACCCCGATCAGCGCGTAGGGCTCGCCGAGCACCGCCGAGGGGCGGAAGCTGCTGCGGTACAGCTCCAGCGCCGGCACCGTGTTGGCCGCGCTGAAGTGGTGCGCGAAGGCGAACGGCAGGCCGAGCCGGCCGGCCAGCTGCGCGCTGAAGCCTGAGGAGCCGAGCAGCCACAGCGGCGGGCGCTCGGGGCCGCGCGGCACCGCACTGAGCCGGGCGTAGGGGTGGCCGTCCGGGAAGTCGCCGTCCAGGAAGTGGGTCAGCTCGGACAGCCGGTGCGGGAAGTCGTCCGGGTCCTCCAGCTCGCCCCGGCGCAGCGCCCGCGCGGTGGCCGGGTCGGTGCCGGGGGCCCGGCCCAGACCCAGGTCGATCCGGCCCGGGTGCAGCGCCTCCAGCAGGCCGAACTGCTCGGCTATCGCGAGCGGCGCGTGGTTGGGCAGCATCACGCCGCCCGAGCCGAGCCGCAGGGTGCTGGTGTGGGCGGCGAGGTGGGCGATCAGCACCGCGGGGGTGGAGCTGGCCACCCCGGGCATGCCGTGGTGCTCGGCCACCCAGAAGCGGTGGTAGCCCCAGCCCTCGGCGGCGCGGGCCAGCTCGGTGGTGGCGGCCAGCGCCTGACCGGCCGTGACGCCGGTGCCCACGGTCGCCAGGTCGAGGATGGAGAGCGGGGCGGGGGCGGTGCCGCGCACCGTGCCCCGGATGTCCTGCCGGCCCTGTCCGTGCGCTGCCCCGCTCATCCCGACCTGCCCTCTCGCCTCGCGTCTCGCTTCCGGAGCCGACAACAGCGGCCGGCCCGGCCCTGTTCCCGACCCGGCCGAATCCCGCCCCCGGCCGACGGGCGCGGCCCGGGTACGAACCGCAGTCGAGGACGGGCCATTACCGTTGGACGATGCCGCACTCTCCCGAGGCCACCGCCGCCGACTCCACCGCCGACGCCGAGATAGCCGCCGGCACCCCTGCGACCACCGCCACGACCGGCGTCCCCGCGACCGCGCCCGCCGCCGGCCGGGGCCGGACCGCCGCCCCGAGCGCCCGCGAGGTCGGCCTGCTGCTGACCCTGGTGCTGGGCTCGCTGAGCGCCCTCGCGCCGCTCTCGATGGACATGTACCTCCCCTCGCTGCCCGGCATCACCACCGGCCTGCACACCTCGGACGCCCTGGTCCAGCTCACCCTGACGGCCTGCCTGGTCGGCCTGGCCCTCGGGCAGTTGGTGGCCGGACCGCTGAGCGACGCGCTCGGCCGGCGGCGGCCGCTGCTGATCGGGATGGCCTGCTACACCCTGGCCACGGCCTGCTGCGCGCTGGCCGGCGACGTGCGGGTGCTGATCGTCTGCCGGGTGGTGCAGGGCCTCTCCGGGGCCGCCGGGATCGTGATCTCCCGGGCCGTGGTGCGCGACCTGTTCGACGGGCTGGCCGCCGCGCGGTTCGCCTCCACCCTGATGCTGGTCGCCGGCTCGGCGCCGCTGCTGGCCCCGATCCTGGGCAGCCAGCTGCTCCGGTTCACCTCCTGGCGCGGGGTGTTCGGGGTGCTGGCGGCGGTCGCCGCCGTGATCCTGGTCACGGCCGCGGTGCTGGTGCAGGAGACGCTGCCACCGGCCCGGCGGCGGCGCGGCGGGCTGCCGGACACCCTGCGGACCGTGCGCTCGCTGCTGGCCGACCGGCTGTTCAGCGCCTACCTGCTGACCGTGGCCTTCGGCTTCGGCGCGCTGTTCGCCTTCATCGCCGCCTCGCCCTACGTGGTACAGGACGTCTACCACGGCTCGCCGCAGCGCTACAGCCTGCTCTTCGCCTTCGTCGAGGCCGGCTTGATGGGGATGTCCCAGGTCACCGGTCGGCGGCTGCTCGGCCGCTTCGCCTCGCACCGGGTGCAGCTGGCCGGCACCTCGGTGATGGCGCTCTCCGGGGTGGTGCTGGTGCTGCTGACCACCACCCACCGGGGCGGGCTGACGGCGCTGACCGCGGGCCTGTTCGTGATGGCGGCGGGCCTCGGCGTCGCCTCGCCGCCGAGTTCGGCGCTGGCCCTGCAGCGCGCCCCGCACGCCGCCGGCACCGCCTCCGCGCTGCTCGGCACCGTGCAGTTCCTCACCGGCGCGATCGCCCCGGCGCTGGTCGGGCTCGGCGGCCACGGCAGCGCACTGCCGATGGCCACGGTGATCCTCGGCATGGCGCTGGCCATGCTCGGCTCCTTCGTGCTGCTGGCCCGGCCCTGGCAGGCGGTGGACGACCCGCTGCGCACCTGACGGTCCGTCGGCGGCACCGGCCGGCGGTTGCACAGCGTGCTGGCGGGTTCACGCCAGCGCCAGTTCTCGCCAGCACTTCGATCTCGCGCCACCGCCCCCGGATCCGGCAGGCTTGGTGCCACAGCGGGGCGCCGACCAGCGCTCCACTCCTCAGCAAGCCCGTGAACTGGACCAGTTCCGGCACCCATCGTGAGCCCTCGCGGCGGACACCCCGCCGCGAGGGCTCACGCCATGTCGGGCCCCGGCAGCGCCCGGACGGCCGCCCTGACGACCGCCGCGACGACCGCCCCGGCGCGGAAACCGCCATGTAGCAGCGTCCCCCCAGAGTGTCCATCCCCCGTTCAGGGGGGCACTTAGCAAAGCTTCATGGAGAGCCGATAGGTTGTGACTCCTGAGCCCCCACGCACCTCCGGGCGGTCCGGAGGGAGTTGGATCATGGGAAGCGCCTCGCTCGTCAGCTCGTCCTGGTATTGCCTGGTCGCCGTCCTGGCGGTGCTCGGCGACGCGTTCCTGCCGTTGCTGCCGAGCGGCACGCTGGTGATCCTCGCCGTGCTCAAGACCGACCGGATAACCGGGGCGCCGCTGATGCTGGCCGGCGCGGTCGCCGTCTCCTCCTTCCTCGGCGACGTCCTGCTGCTGGCCCTGGTGCGACGCGGTGCGCCGTTCCTGCGCCGGCGGCTGGCCCGCAGCCCCAAACTCGCCGACAGCGTGCGGCGGATGCAGCAGTCGCTGGACGGGCGGACCAGCCGGACGGCGGCCGCCGTGGTGATCGTCGCCCGCTTCGTGCCCGGCGGGCGCACCGTGCTGGACCTGGCGATAGGGCACTCCCCGGCCCCCTCGCACCGCTTCCTGCGCTGGTCGGCGGTGGCCGCCCTGATCTGGGCCGGCTACATCGTGGCGCTGGGCTGGCTGAACAGCCACTGGTTCAACACCGCTTGGCTCAGCATGGCGGTCTCCTGCGCCGCCGCCACCTCGATCAGCGCGGCCGTCGCCCGCGTGGTGCGCCGCAACCGCCGGCTGTCCGGTGCCCCCGTCGAATCGAGCGACCTGGGCGAAGCGGCCTGATCCCCGGCCACCGCGGCCCCTCCCGCGGACCGTGGGCCGCCTGCGCCCCTGCCGCGGACCGGGCCGGCCGCGGCTGCCCGGCCGAACGTCTCGCCGCTCTCCGCTGATCGAACACGTGTGTCTCAGGACGGCAACAGAACCGCCCGCCGCGCAGCCGCGCAGCGACCTGCGCACGTCCTGGACAGGAGAGTCGGGCACGGTTCGGTCCTGCTTGGATCCAACCCCTCGTCCATGACATCCTGCTTTAAAAATACTGATCAATTGCCGTATTTTTCCTGGCTGCTTCCGACCACACGCGGGGCGGCCGGACTCGATCTGGTTGGGGAGACCATGAGCAGCATCTCGCGCAGGAAAATGCTGGGCGGAGCAGCCGGTGCGGCAGCCCTCGGAGCGCTCACCGCGTGCGGCAGCGGGTCCGGTTCCCACCAGGACGCCGTCGCCGCCGGTTCGAGCGGTGCGCCCGGCAGCCCGACGCCCGCCGCCTCCCCCTCCGGCAAGGTCACCCCGATCGGCGACGGCTCGACCGCCGACACCGGCCCGCAGCCGAACCAGCCCACCTGGCAGAAGCTGAAGCCGGGCGAGACGCCGCCGCAGTTCGTCGTCTTCTCCTGGGACGGCGCCGGCGCCACCGACGACGGCCAGTTCGACCGCTTCCTCAAGCTCGCCGAGCAGTACAAGGCGACCTTCACCTTCTTCCTCTCCGGCATCTACACGCTGCCGAAGAGCAAGACCAGCCTCTACCACGCGCCGATGCACCCGGTCGGCGCCTCGGACATCCCGTACCTGTCCGACGGCGCGATACGCAACACCATCCAGAAGATCAGCCAGGCCTGGCTCGCCGGTCACGAGATCGGCACCCACTTCAACGGCCACTTCTGTTCCACCCGCCCCGACCACAACGGGGTCAACCGCTGGGCGCCGGCGGACTGGGAGAGCGAGATCCAGCAGGCCGTCTCCTTCGTCACCCAGTGGAAGACCAACACCGGCTTCACCGACCTGCCGCCGCTGCCCTTCGACTACACCAAGGAGCTGATCGGCGCGCGCACCCCGTGCCTGGACGGGCAGAAGGGGCTGCTGCCGACGGCCGCCAAGCTCGGCTGGAAGTACGACGCCAGCTCGCCCGGTGAGAAGCAGACCTGGCCGATCAAGGTGCAGAACGGCCAGATCTGGAACTTCCCGCTGCAGTCCATCCCGTTCCCGGGCGAGAAGTTCGAGGTCCTCTCGATGGACTACAACATCATGGCCAACCAGTCGAACGGCGACCCCAAGGGCGACCCGGCCAAGCACGACCAGTGGCGCACCCAGGCCGCCGGGGCCTACCTGGCCGGCTTCAACCGCGCCTACAACGGCAACCGGGCGCCGTTCTTCGTCGGCAACCACTTCGAGCAGTGGAACGGCGGCATCTACATGGACGCCGTCGAGCAGGCGCTGAAGCAGATCGCCGGACAGCCCGACGTCAAGCTGGTCTCCTTCCGGCAGCTGGTCGAGTGGCTGGAGCTGCAGGACGAGTCCACGCTGCGCAAGCTGCGCACGCTGAACGTCGGCCAGGCGCCGACCGGCGGCTGGCAGACCTTCCTGGGCGCCGTCGGCTGAGACCGGCCCGCTCCGGCGCGGTCCACCGATGGGCGGCAGCAGGCGCTGCCGCCCATCGGCGTCCCCGGGCAACGGCCGCCGTCAGTCGGCCGCTCCCAGCGCCGCCAGGGTCCGGCGGGCGACCAACGGCACGCCCGCCGGGCCGAGCAGGATCGAGTAGTGGTTGGTGTCCGGCACCCGGGTGCAGGTCAGGCCCGCCGGTGCGGAACGCGCCAACCGCTGCGCGTCGTAGAGGGCCTGCCCGTCGTCCAGCGGCCCGCGGTCGGCCCAGAGCAGCTCGGCCGGGCAGGGCAGCCGGTGCACCGCACCGGTCACCTCCGGGTCGACCAGCAGCTGCGTGCTGTCCAGCTCGACCGCCGGAACCACGCAGGACGAGCGGTACCCGGCCGCGGCGCCGGTCAGGTCACGCGCCAGGTAGGCGTCGGCCGCCGCGGTGTCCAGGCTCGACCAGGCCGGGTGGCGCTGCCAGAAGTCCCGGTAGGCGGGCCAGTTAGCGAAGGTCATCGACAGCCGGGCCACCGCCGGGCCGAGCACCGCGTCCAGCACCTCCCCGTGGGTCACCCCCGCGGGCAGCGGGAAGGCCAGCGCGCCGTCGACCAGCACCAGCCGGCGCACCAGCGCGGGGTGGTGCACCGCCAGCACGGTACTCACCCAGGCGCCCATCGAGTGCCCCAGCACCACCGTCGGGCGCCCGCCCAGCAGTCGGTCGATCGCCACGGCCGCGTCGGCCGCGTGCCGGGCGATCCCGTACGGTCCGCCGAGTCCGGCACTGCCGGCCCGGCCGCGCAGGTCAGGGGCCACCAGGGTGGCCCGGCCTGCCAGTTCGCGGGCCAGCAGGCCGAAGGCCAGCCCGTTGCCGGTGACGCCGTGCAGCGCGAGCACGGTGGGCGCCGCGGGGTCGGCGGCCGGCCAACGCAGGACGGCCAGCTCGCCGCCGGGCACGGCGACGCCCAACTCCTCGGCGGCGGGGGCGGGGTGTTCACGGGTCATCAGTCACCTCTCGGCGGTGCGACTGGGTCGATCCGGTCGCCTGCCCCCTACCCCGGAGCGTCGGATTCGTATCCCCGAGCGATTCCGGCCCATCTCTCCGCCTTATCAGTCGAAGCGATTATCCGACCGCCGAATTGGCAGAAACTCATCCCGAAGGAGTCCTCGGTTCCCGAACCGGTTGCGATCACGCTTGCGGTGCTGGACAGTTGGACACTATTCAAGGCTCACCCGAGCGGCTCGACGAGGAGCCCGACGGGTCGAGCGGGGACACATTCCAGGGGGCCGGGGGGCCGTTTTCCGCACGGAGTGAGCGCCGACCGCGGACGCAGGGAGAGCGTCCGCCACCGGACCCGGGCGGGCGGGCGCCGGCCCACGGGGGGAGCCGCCGTGCACCGCACCAGCCCGCACTCACCAGCCGTCACGGAGAGCGACGCCGAGGCCACTCTGCAGCTCCTGCTCCCCCGGCTGGACCCGCACCCCGCAGCACCGCCCGACCCGCTCGACCCGCTCCCCGGGGCCCCGGCCGCCGAGGGCGCGGACGGCGCGGCGGTCATCGAGGACACCGCCGCCGACCCGGAACCCGCCTACGACTACGAGCGGTTCAGCCGCCTGGCCGGCCCGCCGGTCGACCCCGACCCGCTGACCCCCTACCGGGTCGCCTACCGCAGCCTGCTGCTGGTCTGGCTGCTGCTGCCCGGCCACTGGCCCCGCCGCCCCGGCGAGAGCGACACCTGGCTGCTCGCCGCCGACAAGACCATGGTCGCCATGGTCGCGGTGATCGAGGTCTTCCGGCTGGTCACCGTGGTCTCCAATGCGCACGCCACCCTGGTGGCCCGCGACCCGGTCCCGGTGCTGCCGCCGGCCGGCGGCCGGGTCGCCTTCCTGACCACCTGCGTGCCCGGCAAGGAGCCGGCCCGGATGGTGCGGGCCACCCTGACCGCCGCCAAGGCGGTGCGGCACGCCGGCCCGCTGGACGTCTGGCTGCTCGACGAGGGCGACAGCCTGGAGATGCGCCAACTCTGCGCGGAACTGGGCGTCTACCACTTCAGCCGGGCCGGCCAACCCCGCTTCAACCGGCGCAAGGGCGCATTCCGGGCCCGCACCAAGCACGGCAACTACAACAGCTGGCTGGACCTGTACGGCGACCACTACGACTTCTGGCTCTCGGTGGACACCGACCATGTTCCGCTGCCGAACTTCTGCGAACGGATGCTCGGTTACTTCCGCGACCCGGACGTCGCCTTCGTGGTCGGCCCGCAGGTCTACGGCAACTACCACTCCGCCCCGACCTCGGTGACCCGCTTCTCGGAGAGCCAGCAATTCCTCTTCCACGCGCTGATCCAGCGGGCCGGCAACCGCTACGGCGCCCCGATGTTCGTCGGCACCAACAACGCGGTGCGGATCAGCGCGCTGCGCCAGGTCGGCGGGCTGCGCGACTCGATCACCGAGGACATGGCCACCGGCCTCGAACTGCACCGCCGGCGCAACCCGTTGACCGGCGAGCGGTGGAAGTCGGTGTACACCCCGGACGTCCTCGCGGTCGGCGAGGGCCCGGCCTCCTGGACCGACTTCTTCTCCCAGCAGCTGCGCTGGAGCCGCGGCACCTACGAGACCCTGCTCACCCGGTACTGGAAGGTGGCGCCGCAGCTGGGCCCCGGCCGGCTGCTCAACTACACGCTGATGGTCTGCTTCTACCCGATGGCCGCGCTGACCTGGCTGTTCGGCGGCCTGTCCAGCGTGCTCTACCTGGTGCTCGGCGCCTCCGGGGTGCACGTGTCGCTCTCCATCTGGATGATGCTCTACAGCGACGCAGCCGCCCTGCAGATCCTGCTCTACACCTGGAACCGCCGGCACAACGTCAGCCCGCACGAGCCGGCCGGCTCCTCCGGGGTGGCCGGCATGGTGATGACCGCGCTGTGCGGCCCGATCTACGCCGCCTCGCTGCTGCAGGCCCTGCTGCGCCGGCGCAGCCGCTTCGTGGTGACCCCCAAGGGCGGCGCCCGGAGCACCGACCGGCTCGCCACCTTCCGGATCCACGCCTGCTGGACGCTGGTCTTCGGCGGCTCGCTGGCCGCCTCCTTCGTCACCGGCTACGGCCAGCCCGCGATGCGCGTCTGGGCGGCCATCGCCCTGCTCTGCACCCTGCTGCCGCCCGCCATCCACGTCTTCGACCGCCTGCGCGCCCGCCGCCCCGCCCCCGCCCCGCGCACCGCCCCGATCGAGGAGACCGTCCGATGAAGCTGCACCGCCTCGGCCGCGCCCGGCGCTTCGCGCTCGGCAGCACCGCCGTCCTGACCGTGGCCGGGATGAACGCACCCGCCGTCCTCGACTTCGTCAACGCCCGCTACCACGCCTACGTGATCAGCCGCCCGGGGTACATGGCCCGGTACGGCTCCTGGCAGACCCTGGAGTTCCCGAAGGAGTTCCGGGTCAACGCGATCCACGCCACCCTGCTGCGGACCGGCAAGGTGCTGATCGTGGCGGGCTCCGGCAACGACGCGCAGGACTTCGCCGCCGGCACCTTCAAGACCCTGCTCTGGGACCCCGAGAAGAACACCTACAAGCTGATCCCCACCCCCGCCGACCTGTTCTGCAGCGGCCACACCTCGCTGCCCGACGGCAACGTCCTGGTGGCCGGCGGCACCCAGCGCTACGAGCAGCTGGACGGCACGGTGACCAGGGCGGCCGGCACCATGCGGGTCCGCAACGAGAACCCGGACGCCGCCCGCACCCTGCCCAAGGGGACGGTCTTCACCGCCCCGGACGGGCGCCAGTACCAGAGCGACGCCGACGTCACCGTGCCGGCCGCGACCAAGACCGTCGACGGGGCCAGGGTGACCGTCACCGCGAGCGAGCAGCACGTCTTCGTCGAGGCCCTGGTGAAGGGGCAGAGCCAGGTCAGCAGCGTCGAGACCCAGTACGCGATCAAGGGCCTGACCGGCGCGGACGCGCACAACCTGTACGGCATGACGGACAGGCTCAGCCTGGACAAGCAGGACTTCCAGGGCCTGCGCACCGCCTGGGAGTTCAACCCGGACACCGAGATGTACCAGCCGCTGCCGCCGATGCAGTACGCCCGCTGGTACCCGACCCTGACCGGCCTCGGCGACGGCCGGGTGATCACCGTATCCGGGCTGGACGACACCGGCCAGATCCTGCCCGGCACCAGCAACGAGTTCTTCGACCCGGCGACCAGGACCTGGTCCAAGGCCCCCGACCAGTACTTCCCCACCTACCCCGCGCTCTTCCTGACCGCCTCCGGCAAGCTCTTCTACTCGGGCTCCAACGCCGGCTACGGCCCCGCCGACCAGGGCCGCACCCCGGGGCTGTGGGACCTGGGGACCGACAGGTTCACCGCCGTGCCCGGGCTGCGCGACCCCGGCCTGCTGGAGACCTCCTCCTCGGTGCTGCTGCCGCCGGCGCAGAGCCAGAAGGTCATGGTGCTCGGCGGCGGCGGGGTCGGCGAGTCACCGCTGTCCACCGCGCGCACCTCGATCGTCGACCTGACCGCGCCCGACCCCAGCTTCACCCCCGGCCCCGACCTGCCGGCCGGCGGCACCCGCTACCTGAACAGCGTGATCCTGCCCGACGACACCGTCTTCACCACCGGCGGCTCCGCCGACTACCGCGGCAAGCACCGGAGCGACCTGCTCAAGGCGCAGATCTACCACCCGGACAGCAACACCTTCACCCCCGCCGCCTCGCCCACGGTGGGCCGCGACTACCACTCCGAGGCGCTGCTGCTGCCGGACGGCCGGGTGGTGGTGCTCGGCTCCAACCCGCTCTTCGACGACAAGGCCGACACCGAGCCCGGCACCTTCGAACAGCGGGTGGAGATCTGGACCCCGCCCTACCTCCACCACGGCCCCCGTCCCCAACTGACCGACGCGCCGGACCGGGTGGCGCTCGGCGGCAGCCTGACCGCGAGCACCCCGGATCCGGCCGGCATCGCCACCGCCCGGCTGATGCGACCCAGTTCGGTCACCCACGCCACCGACGTGGAGCAGCGCTCGGTGGCGCTCACCATCACCGGGCGCACGGCCGGGGCGGTGACCCTCGGGCTGCCGGGCAACCCCGACCTGCTGCCGCCGGGCTGGTACCAGCTCTTCGTCACCGACACCGAGGGGACGCCCTCGGTGGCCCGCTGGGTGCAGGTGACCGGCTAGGGCCGGTCCGGTGGGCCCGGTCGGCTACCGGCTACTTGGCCAGCGCGAGCGCGTAGGCGAGCCAGAAGTCGCCCGCCTTGGGCTCGCCGCGGCCGCAGTCCCCGTCCGACTCGCCGGGGTTCTTGACCCACAGGTAGGCGTCGACCAGCGGATCCCCGGTCCGGGTGGTCGGCGCCGGGCCCAGCGCCCGCCCGGCCGGGTTGCACCAGGCGGTGGCGGACAGCGGCCCGTTGCCGTTGCGGCTGGTGTCGATCACGAAGTGCTTGCCGCCCAGCGCCGCGGAGAGCGCCGCGCCGTAGTGCGCGCTGTCGTCGGTGCGGTAGAAGTTGGCGACGTTCACCGCGAAGCCGTCGGCCTGCGCCAGACCGGCCGAACGCAGCGCGGCGGCCAGCGCGTCCTGGTCCGTCAGCCAGCCCGGGTTGCCCGCGTCCAGGTAGACCCGCACCCCCGGCTGCCGCTTCAACTGCCCCACCGCGTAGGCGAGCACCCCGTACCGCTCGCCGACCGCCGACTGGTCCAGCCCGCAGTCGGCCAGCGTGTTGGCCACCGCGTCCGGCTCCAGCACCACCCAGGCCTGGTGGCCGGCCAGCGCCCCGGCGAGCTCGTCGATCCAGGCGCGGTAACCGGCCGCGTCGCCGGCCCCGCCGGCCGAGAACCGGCCGCAGTCGCGCCGCGGGATGTCGTAGGCGACCAGCAGCGGCACCTGGTGGGCGGCGGCGGCTCGGGCCAGCACCGGGCGGACCACGGCGGCCGGGTCGGGCCCGGTGAGCCAGATGCCCATCGGCTGGTCGGCGATCCGGTGCAGCGCGGGCAGCTCGTCTGCGCGCCCCTGTGCCTGCGCCTGCGCCAGCTGTTGCGCCGCCGAGGACTGGTCCCAGACGAAGAACGGCTCGGCGGTCGGCGGCGCGGGCGACGTGCCCCCGCAGCCGGCCGCCGCCACCGCCAGTGCGGCCGCCACCAGCGCCGCCACCCGTGCTCGCCGACGCACCGTCAGGCCCTCCCCACGTGCGGACTCGGCCTTCAGCTTGGCACAGGCCACCCCGCCGCCGGGGCCGTTCGCCGATCCGCTGACCGGCGCCGGCCCAGGCGCTAGGATCCCCGGCCCGGGCGCGGGCCCGGGCGCCGGGATCAGCGGTCCGTCAGGCCTTGAGGTCCGGGATCCGCCAGTTCAGCGGCTCGCCGCCGAAGCCCTGCAGCGCCTCGTCGATCTGCGAGAACGGCTTGCTGCCGTGGAAGAGCTTGGCCGACAGCGGCGACGGGTGCGCCCCCTGCACCACCACGTGCCGCTCGGTGTCGATCAGCGGCAGCTTCTTCTTGGCGTAGTTGCCCCAGAGCACGAAGACGCACGGCTCGGCCCGGTCGCTGACCGCCTTGATCACCGCGTCGGTGAACTTCTCCCAGCCCTTGTTCTTGTGCGAGTTGGCCTCGTGCGCGCGCACCGTGAGCACCGCGTTGAGCAGCAGCACGCCCTGCTCGGCCCACGGCATCAGGTAGCCGTTGTCCGGCACCGCCACCCCGAGGTCGGCGTTCAGCTCCTTGAAGATGTTCCGCAGCGAGGGCGGGGTCTTGGTGCCGGGCAGCACCGAGAAGCTCATCCCGTGCGCCTGGCCGTCGTCGTGGTACGGGTCCTGGCCGAGCACCAGCACCCGGACGTCCTGGTAGGCGGTGGCGGCCAGCGCCGAGAAGACCTGCCCGCGCGGCGGGAAGACCTGGTGCGCGGCCCGCTCGGCGGCGACGAACTCGGTCAGCTGCGCGAAGTACGGCTTCTCGGTCTCGCCCGCCAGCACCTCCCGCCAGGCCTCGGGCAGTTCGAACTCTGCGGCCTCGTCCTGCGACACGGCGGTTTCCACCTCAGCGACCTCGGTCACGCCATCAACCTTCCCCAACCGGGCCGGTGCGGCCCGCCCGTCAACGTTCACCCCGCACGCTACACAGCACTGCCGACAGCGCCCACTTCGCCCACCTCGGCCACCCGCCCGCGGCGCCGGGTGGTGTGCTTCAGCCACTGGTGCTCCAGCAGGTTCAGCAGCACCAGCAGGCCGGCCAGCAGCGACAGGGTGGCCAGCGCCGGGGCGTGCCGCACCAGCGGCAGCAGCAGGAGCTGCACCAGCACGGTGGCCAGCCGCAGCCAGGCCACCGCCTTGAAGGTGACCCACCGGGTGTAGCCGAAGGTGAGCAGGAAGAGCGCGCAGCCGCCGTAGAGCAGCCCGAGGGTGCCGCCGTCCAGGGCCCGGCCGGGCCGCGCCACCGTCTCGTTGAAGCCGACCGCCACCGCGAGCACCCCGGCCACCAGCGCGAGGTGGCCGTAGGAGTAGACCATCCGGAGGATGTCGCGGCGCGAGTCGGTGGTCGCCATGGCGTGCCGCATGGCCTCGCCGGCGTGCACGAAGTACAGCCACCACAGGCCGCCGGAGATGGTGAACGCGGCGCTCACCGCGACCAGTTCGGCAGCGCTCAGGGCGCGCCCGGCGGCCACCGGGGCGCCCAGGTCGACGATCGACTCGCCGAGCGCGACCAGCAGCAGCAGGCCGAACCGCTCGGGCAGGTGGCCCGGGTGGTAGACCACGGCCGCCAGCCGCCGGCGCAGCACCGTCGGCCCGGCCAGGTCGATCAGCGCGGCCGCGCCCCACAGCGCGAGCCGCGGCCCGTCCGGCAGCAGCCCGCCGGTGACCAGCAGCGGCCCACTCAGCGCCGCGCCGACCCCGTACGGGCCGAGCCAGGTGCCGCGGACCCGGACGATCATCGCCAGCAGCGCCAGCCGGGCCGCCCAGTAGGCGACGCCGAAGAGCAGCCCGCGGCTGCCGTAGGCGCCGGGCAGGGCCAGCGCCATGAACAGCCCGCTGAGCGAGACCGCGAAGATGCCGAGCCGGTCGCGCGGGTTGTCCACGTCCCGCACGTTGGCCTGCACGGTGGTGCCGACCCAGGCCCAGTAGAGCGGGACGAAGACCACCAGCGCGCGCAGCAGCCCGAGCGCGCCATGGTGCGCGTTGAGCAGCCCGGTGACCTGGGTGATGGCGAAGACGAAGACCAGGTCGAAGTAGCCCTCCGCCCAGGTGACCCGCTTCTCCGGTTCCGCCTCCGCCATCCCACGCCCCCCTGCGTGCCGCCGGCGAACCGGCGGGTGCTCAGACCAGCTCGATCAGCTCCGCGACCGAGCCCACCACCCGGGTCGGCCGGTACGGGAAGCGCTCGACGTCCTCCTTGGAGGTCAGCCCGGTGAGCACCAGCACCGTCTCCATGCCGGCCTCCATGCCGGCCACGATGTCGGTGTCCATCCGGTCGCCGATCATCACCGCGCTCTCCGAGTGCGCCCCGGCGGTGTTCAGCGCCTCGCGCATCATCAGCGGGTTCGGCTTGCCGACGAAGTACGGCTCCACCCCGGTCGCCTTGGTGATCAGCGCCGCCACCGAACCGGTGGCCGGCAGCACGCCCTCGGTGGACGGGCCGGTCTCGTCGGGGTTGGTGCAGATGAACCGGGCCCCGGCGTTGATCAGGCGGATCGCCTTGGTCAGCGCCTCGAAGCTGTAGGTGCGGGTCTCGCCGAGCACCACGTAGTCGGGGTTGTTGTCGGTGAGCACGTAGCCCACCTGGTACAGCGCGGTGGTCAGGCCCGCCTCGCCGATCACGTACGCGGTGCCGCCCGGACGCTGGCCGGCCAGGAACTTGGCGGTGGCCAGGGCCGAGGTCCAGATGCACTCCTCCGGCACCTCCAGGCCCATGCCGGCGAGCCGGGCGGCCAGGTCGCGCGGGGTGTAGATGGAGTTGTTGGTGAGGACCAGGAAGGGCTTGCCGGACTCCCTGAGCCGACGGATGAACTCGTCGGCCCCCGGGATCGGGGTGCCCTCGTGGATGAGGACCCCGTCCATGTCGGTCAGCCAGGACTCGATGGGCTTGCGCTCTGCCACGTACCTTCTCCGATGGATCGTGCGACGGTGATTACCTGCGACGGAGCAGGACGGCGCTGTCCTGCGGTGGCTGCCCCAACGGCCCCCAGCCTAGTGGGCTCGCGCGTTCGAGTGCAGCGCGTCCCCTCCACCGCGCCGGCGGCGCCGTGATGGAGTGGGGACATGACCACGCCCTCCCGCACCCCCTACCGGGTCGCCCTGCTCGGCTACGGCCTGGCCGGGGCCGCCTTCCACGCGCCCCTGATCGCCACCACCCCGGGACTGCGCCTGGACGCCGTGGTCACCGCGAACCCCGAGCGGCGCGCCCAGCTGGCCGCCGACCACCCCGACGCCCGGGCGCTGGACACGCCCGAGCAGCTGTTCGCCGCGGCCGACGAGTTCGACCTGGTGGTGATCGCCACCCCCAACCGCACCCACCTGCCGCTGGCCCGCACCGCGCTGCGGGCGGGGCTGGCCACCGTGGTGGACAAGCCGCTGGCCGTCACCGCCGCCGAGGCGCAGGCCCTGTGCGGGCTGGCCGTCTCCCGCGGGACGCTGCTGACGGTCTTCCAGAACCGCCGCTGGGACAACGACTTCCGCACCGTCCGGCGGCTGGTCGAGGAGGGCTCGCTGGGGCGGGTGCACCGCTTCGAGTCCCGGTTCGAGCGGTTCCGCCCCAAGCCCAAGGCCGGCTGGCGCGAGCTGGCCGACCCGGCCGAGGCCGGCGGGACCCTCTACGACCTGGGCAGCCACCTGGTCGACCAGGCGCTGACCCTGTTCGGCCCGGCCCTGTCGGTGTACGCGGAGATCGACACCCGGCGGGACGGCGCGGTGGTGGACGACGACGCCTTCCTCGCCCTGACCCACGCCGGCGGGGTCCGCTCGCACCTGTGGACCAGCGCCCTGGCCCCGCTGGGCGGGCCGCGGCTGCGGGTACTGGGCGACCGCGCCGGCTACCTGAAGGACGGGATGGACCCGCAGGAGGCGGACCTGCGGGCCGGCCGGCGCCCCGGCGACGGCAAGCCGTGGGGCGTGGAGGACCCGGCGGCGCACGGCGTGCTCGGCTCCGACGGGCAGCGCGAACCGGTCCCCACCGACCCCGGCGACTACCCCGCCTTCTACGCCGGCCTGGCCCACGCGCTGGCCACCGGCACCCCGCCCCCGGTCGACCCGCAGGACGCGGTGGCCGTGCTCACCGTGCTGGAGGCCGCCCGCCAGAGCGCGGCGACGGGGCAGACGGTGCCGCTCGGCTGACCCCGAGTCGGACCGCTCAGACCGCGATCACCTCGACCGCCTGACCCAGGCCCCGGAAGTCGGCGGCATTGCGGGTGTAGAGCGGCAGTCCGGTGGCCGAGGCGATGGCGGCGATCATCAGGTCCATCCGGCGCGGGCGCGGATCGCGCCCCGCCGCGATGGTCAACGCAACCAGCGTGCCGAAGCGCGCCGCCGCGGGTGCGTCGAACGGCAGCGGCTCGAAATCGGTGACCGCCGCTCCGAGTTTCTCCAGCCGTGCTGCCCTGGAGACCGGGTCCTTGGCCATGGCGACACCCTGCTGCAACTCGGCCAGGCTGATCGCGGTCAGCTCGGGCAGGACCGGCAGGACCGCCGGATCGAGCAGATCCAGGTCGATGTAGGTACAGGTGTCCAGGACGCCCGCCGGCCGGCGTTCAGCCACGGCGACGCTCGAAGGGGTCATCGTCGTCGCCGATCCGGTCCTCGGTGCCGAAGAACTTGTCGGCCTCCTCGCGCATCTGCGCGTAGTCCACCCGCGGCAGTCGGACGTGGCGGGCCACCAGTTCCTCCGCGGTCAGCCGGCGCCGCCGGCCGAGCGGGCGCAACTCGGCCACCTCGACGCCGTTGCGGGTGATGTGGAACGTCTCACCCGCCTCGACGGAATCCATCACCGCGGCGGAGTTGTTGCGGAACTCACGCTGGGTAATCGTCTTCATACAGCAATTGTAGCCCCATGAGACACAGCGGGCTACCGTGCGGCCGAGGCTCGACCGACCGCCTTCGGGAACTTCCCGGCCCGGCCCGCGGTTTGGCATGGCACCGGGCCCGATCCACGGGCCGGTCGGGCTGAAGGGAGGACCACGTGCTCCAGCTGCTCACGTTCGTCCTCGGCGTGCTCCGGCTGCTGGTCGCCCAGTCGCTGCCGGCCGCCGACCCGGGACCGTTGAGCATGCTGGCCGCGGCCGCCACCCTGGTGCTGCTGGCCGGGGTGCTGAGCGCCGGCTTGGTGCTGGCCCGGCTGCTCGGAGCGCGGTCCCCGCACGCGGTGCGCGACCGGATGCTGCGCCGGCGGGCCGAGGACACCGCCTTCCTGCCGCAGCGCGACCCGGACGCTCGGGGCCGCCGCCGGCCCAGGGCACCGGGCGCGGCCCCGGCGGCCGCGTAGCCCACCGGAGCACCCGCACCACACCGCACCGCCGTGCCCGCCGCGCGGCCGTCCGCCGTCTTTCCGTTCCGTCAGACGCCGGAGGGCCACTCCCGCATGTCCGTTCTCTCGATCTTCGACCCCGCCGTCGGCCTCGCCCACCAGCTGGTCGGCGCCCTCACCCACCTGATGCCGGCCGCCGCCGCGATCGTGCTCTTCACCTGCGGCGTGCGCCTGGCGCTGCACCCGCTGGCCCGGGCCGCGGCCCGCGGCGAGCGGGCCCGCAGCCGGCTGGCGCCGCAGGTGGCCGAACTCAACCGGAGGTTCAAGGGCCGCCCCGAGCAGCACCGGGCGGCGCTCGCCGAGCTCTACCGGCAGGAGCAGGCCTCGCCGTTCGCCGGTTGCCTGCCGCTACTGGTGCAGATCCCGTTCTTCTCGGTGATGTACCGGCTCTTCACCCTGCCGAAGGTGGCCGGGGTGCCCAACGACCTGCTCGGGCACACCCTGTTCGGCGTGCCGCTGGGCACCCACCTGGCGGGCGCGCACGGCGCCGGCCAGGTGGCCGTCTTCGGGGTGCTCCTGCTGGCCCTGGCCGGGGTCGGCTACGCCGGCTTCCGCCGGGCCCGCGCCGCCGCGGCGGCCACCCCGCCGGCCCCGGGGGCGGCGATCGCGCCCTACCTGGCGTTCGGCACGGTGCTGTTCGCCGCGCTGGTGCCGCTGGCCGCCGCGCTCTACCTGCTCACCACCGGCGCCTGGAGCGCGGCCGAGCGGGCCCTGCTGCACCGCGGCACCCCGGCGGCCGCGCCCACCCGAGCCGTCGCCGGGCCGGGCGGCCGGCCGCGCCCGGCGCGCTGAACGCCGAGCACTCAACGCCGAGCACTCAACGCTCAGCGCGCACGGCGCAGGGGGGGGGGGGGGGGGGGGGGGGGGGGGAGGGGGGGGGGGGGGGGGGGGGGGGGGGGGGGGGGGGGGGGGGGGGGGGGGGGGGGGGGGGGGGG
>NZ_JBNQTI010000114.1:16503-29608 GCF_050325825.1 Kitasatospora sp. LaBMicrA B282 | reverse complement strand
CCCCGGCCGCGCCGCCGGCGCCCCCCGCACCGCCGGCCCAGCCGCCCGCGTACGGCTACCCGCCGCGGCCGCAGGACACCCCGCCGGCTCCCTGACCGACGGGGCACGGCGCCCTGACCGACGGTCAGGCCACCGACTCGTCCAGCTCCGCCAGGAAGGCGAGCGAGGCCGCCCACGCGGTCTCGCTCGCCGCTTCGTCGTAGTCCGGCAGCTCGGGGTCGGTGAACAGGTGCCCGGCGCCCCGGTAGCGGTGCACCTCGACGTCGGCTCCGGCCCGGCACATCAGCAGGTACCAGGTGTTCACCCAGTCGTCGGACTCGAACGGGTCCGGCTCGGCCATGTGCAGCTGGACCGGGATCTCGGTACTCGCGTCCTCGCGGAGGTCCGAGGTGCCGTGCAGGAGCAGCAGGCCCAGCGCCTGCTCGTCGGCCAGCGCCAGGTTCTGCGCCAACGCGCCGCCGAGCGAGAAGCCGGCATAGACCAGCCGGGCCCCGCCGGTCAGCAGCGGCGCCGCCGCGCCGACCGCGCGCCGCAGCAGCTCGTCGTTGCCGATCGACTCCCGCCAGGACATCCCCGCCTCGATGTCGTCGAAGGTCTTGCCCTCGAACAGGTCGGGCGTGTGCACGGTGTGCCCGGCCTCGCGCAGCCGGTCGGCGGCGGCGTGCACCGCGGGGCGCAGCCCGTAGGCGGAGTGCAGGAGCAGGATCTGGGCCATGGGGTCTCCGGGGTCGGCGTGATCGACTACCGCCCCATGCTCTCAGGCCGCCGACCCACCGACCCGCCGGCCCACCCGCGCCACCCTGCCCACCCGCGCCGCCCCGCCCGCCCGGACTGCGTCAGGAGACGATGTCCTTGCGCGCGAAGCCCCGGAAGGCGAGCGCCAGCAGGATCACCGCGTAGGAGAGCGAGAGCGAGACCCCCTGCGCCATCCCGCTCCACTCCAGCTGCGGCTGCAGCGCGTCCGCCCAGGCGTACTGCCAGTGCGCGGGCAGCCACTCGCGCAGGCCGCCGAGCGCGGTGATCGCGTCCAGCACGCCGGTGATGATGGCCAGGAAGACGGCGCCGCCGACCGCGCCGAGCGGCGCGTCGGTGGCGGTGGAGAGGTAGAAGGCGAGCGCGCCCACCACCAGCTCGGCGAGGATCACGAAGCCGACCGCGATGGCCAGGCGCGGCAGCACGTCGGCGGCCGGCAGGCTGCCGCCGGTGGGCAGCCTGAGGTCGCCCCAGCCGTAGGCGGCGGTGCCCACGCCGAGCCCGACCAACGGCAGCAGCACGATCGAGGCGGCCGAGAAGAGCAGCCCGACGGCCAGCTTGCGGGCCAGCAGCCGGGCCCGCGGCACCGGCGCCGCCAGCAGGTAGCGCAGCGAGGACCAGCCGGCCTCCGCGGCCACCGTGTCGCCGCAGAACAGCGCGACCGGGATGACCAGCACGAAGCCGGTGCCCATGAAGAGCAGGGTGGCCGCGAAGTTGGGGCCGGAGGCGGTGGCCAGGGTGACGAAGGTGGTCTGGTCCGGGCGGCTGGGGGCGCCGCCGATCTGGAACGCCGCCAGCACGATGAACGGCAGCGCCACCAGCACCGCCGCGATCACCAGGGTGCGGCGACGGCGCAGCTGGCGCAGCGCCTCCACCCGCAGCGGCAGGGTGTGCTGCGGGCGGTAGCCGGGCGCGCGGTCGGCCAGGGCGGGGCCCGTGCTGCTCACGCGGAGCCTCCGATCATCGACAGGAACGCGTCCTCCAGGCGGCGGTGCGGGCCGGCCCGCTCCACCGGGACGTCGAGCCGGACCAGCTCGGCGACCAGCTCGTGGGCGCTCAGCCCGTCGAGCCGGACCAGCAGGCCGTGCCCGGCCACCTCGACCGACTCGACCCCGGCCAGCGCGGCGGCCTTCTCGGCCGCCGCGGCCAGCTCCTCGGTCCCGTACGAGGCCGGGGTGCCGACCAGCAGCAGCTCGCCGGCACCGACGATCTCGCCGACCTCGCCCGCGCTGACCAGTCGGCCGCGGTCCATCACCACCAGGTGGGTGCAGCTCTGCTCGACCTCGGAGAGCAGGTGGCTGGAGACGATCACGGTCCGGCCGGCGGCGGCGTAGCGGATCATCACCTCGCGCATCTCGCGGATCTGCGGCGGGTCCAGACCGTTGGTCGGCTCGTCGAGGATCAGCAGGTCGGGCAGGCCGAGCATGGCCTGGGCGATCGCCAGGCGCTGCCGCATGCCCTGCGAGTAGGTGCGCACGGCCCGCTCCAGCGCCTCGCCGAGGTCGGCGATCTCCAGCGCCTCGTCCAGGTGGGCGTCGCCGGCCGGGCGGCCGGTGGCCCGCCAGTAGAGCTCCAGGTTGGCCCGGCCGCTCAGGTGCGGCAGGAAGCCGGAGCCCTCGACGAAGGCGCCGACCCGGGAGAGCACCGGGGCGCCGGGCCGCACCGCGTGCCCGAAGATCCTGATCTCACCGGCGTCCGGGCGGATCAGGCCCATCAGCATCCGCAGCGTGGTGGTCTTGCCGGCGCCGTTCGGGCCGAGCAGGCCGAGCACCTGGCCGGCCTGCACGGTGAAGCCCAGGTCGCGCACCGCGTACCGGTCGGTCGCGCCCTTGTACCGCTTGCTCAGCCCGCTGATCTGCAGCGGCACCCCGGCCAGCGCCGGGTCCGGCGGCGGCACCGCGCGCCGCCGGCGGGCGGTCAGCAGCAGCCCGGCGGCGATCGCGAGGGCCAGCAGCGGCAGCACCCAGGTGCGGGTCGGCAGCGCGGTGGCCTCGGTGGTCAGCGCACTGTCGGTGGGCACGGTGAGCGGGCTCGCCAGGGCGATCTGGTAGGTGGCGGCCGGGGTCGGCGAGGCGTAGGCCAGGTCGGTGCTGGCCAGCACCAGGCGCAGCCGGTGCCCGGCCGGCACCTCGTGGTCGACGGCCGGCAGGTTCACCGTCACCGTCTGCCCGTCGGGTGCGTCGGCGCCGGTGATCCGCAGCGGTGCGGCGAGCTGCTCGGGCAGCGTCTGCTTGCCGTCCGGACTGACGTCGTAGAGCTTGCCGAAGAGCACCGCCTCCGGCTGGTCGGCGTGCACCGTGATCTTCACGGTCGAGCTGCCGGTGAGCTGGAGTCCGCCGGACAGCGGCGCCGAGTCGAAGCTCGCGTACTGCCCGGGGAAGTCCACCGAGAGGCCGAGGCCGAGCTGGGAGGCCTGGGCGAGGGCGCCGAGGCCGGGCACGGTGGAGATCGCCGGCGGGGCGCCGCCGGGCGGGTTGGCCACGGTCTGCGGGCCGCCGGTGAGCGGCAGGGTGCGCTGGGCGGTGCCGTGCAGGCCCGGGTAGCTGCTGCCGTCGGCGCCGTTCAGCACGACCTGGAAGCCGGTGGCGTCCACGCCGCCGGTCCGGGTGATCCGGAAGGCCGGGCCGGTGCTGTTGTCCTGGTGCTTGAGGTAGTGGTCGAACCAGTCGACCACCCGGGAGGTGACCCGGTCGCTGGTCTCGGTGCCGCCGTCGTGGCCGCCGTCGAACCAGTCCACCGAGACCGGGGCGCCGTTGGCCGCGATCGCCCGGGCCATCGCATCGCCCTGGTCGAGCGGGAAGAGCGAGTCCTGCTGGCCCTGCACCACCAGGGTGGGCACCTTGAGCTGCGCGGCGTAGGCGGCGGGGCTGGACTTCTCCAGCAGCGCGACGGCCTGCGCGTCGGGCCGCCCAGTGGCCGCCACCCGGTTGTACATGGCGCACAGCTCGGGGGTGAAGCGGCCGCAGCCGACCGGCCCGGTGGTGTTCTCCGAGGGGGCCGGCCTGCCGGTGGTGGAGGCGGTCAGGTCGCCGGCCGAGCCGTCGGTGAAGAAGATCCCGGCCCAGAGCTTCTTGAAGACCCCGTCGGCGGGGGTGCCGCCCTCGACGTCCTGCGGGAAGAGCGCCTGCGGCAGGTCCCACCAGGTGATCAGCGGGGCGGCCGCCTTGATCCGCGGGTCCGCGGCGGCGGCCAGCAGCGAGATCGCGCCGCCGTAGGAGGCGCCGGTGATCCCGACCACCGGGTCGCCGGGCCGGTCCTTGAGCACCTCGGGGCGGGCGGTCAGCCAGTCCACCAGGTGCTTGACGTCCTGCACCTCGCCGTCCTGGGCGTTCAGCCCGATCTGCCCGGTGGAGTGCCCGAAGCCGCGGGCCGACCAGGTCATCACGGCGAAGCCGGCCCGGGCCAGGGTGCGGGCCTCGCCCACCTCGTCGGCCTTGCTGCCGCCGAAGCCGTGCGCGAGCAACACCGCCGGGCGGGGGCTGCTGCCGGTGGTGAAGAAGGAGGTGTCGATCGAGACCTGCGCGCTGCTGCCCGGCGACTCGGGCATCGCGAGGAACTGGTCCTGCTCGTGCACCGCGGCCGGGGCGGTGGCGATCGCGGTCACCGTGCCGAGGCCGACCAGGAGCAGCAGCGCCAGGGCACCGGCCAGCAGCTGACGGAGGGTCAGCCGGGGCCGCGGCAGTCGCAGCCGGCGCCGGGGGCGGCCGGAGGAGTCCATGGCTGGTGATCCTATGCGAACGGTCTGAAGATCAGCTAAGCACCTGCTTGAGCCGGCCGTGGGCGTGGCGAATGACCGGACTGACCCGACTCGCCCCATTCGTCCGCGTATCGTGAGGGCGTGCTGTGGCCCCTGCTCACGCTGCTCGCCGCGCTCGCGATCACCCTGGTGGTCGGCTGGGCGGTGGACCGCAGCCTGCAACGCCTGGCCGCCCGGCAGCCCGCGAACCGGCTCTGGCCACTGCTGCGGCGCTGCCGGATCCCGCTGCAGCTGACCGTCGCCGCCGGGCTGCTGCTGGCCGCCCACCCGCTGGCCCACCTGCCCGAACCCGGTCTGCAGCACGCGCTGCTGCTGGTGCTGATCGGCTGCCTCGGCTGGCTCTCCGTGCGGGTCACCGCCGCGCTGCTGGAGGCGGGGCTCGGCCGCTACGAGGCGGTGGCCGCCGACCCGGTCCGGCTGCAGCGGGTGCGCACCCAGATCGGGGTGCTGCGCCGAGTGGCGAGCGCGCTGATCGTCGCGGTCACCGTCGCCGTGATGCTGCTGACCTTCGCCGCGATGCGCACCGTCGGCGCCTCGCTGCTCGCCTCCGCCGGCGTGATCGGCGTGGTGGCGGGCATCGCCGCGCAGAGCACCCTGGGCAACCTCTTCGCCGGGCTGCAGATCGCCTTCGGCGACACCGTCCGGATCGGCGACACCGTGGTGGTCGAGGGCCAGCAGGGCACGGTGGAGGAGATCACCCTGACCTGCCTGGTGGTCCGGCTCTGGGACTACCGGCGGCTGATCGTGCCGGTCTCCTACTTCGTCAGCAAGCCCTTCGAGAACTGGACCCGCAAGCACCCGGGCCTGCTCGCCGTGGTGCTGCTGCACCTGGACCACAGCACCCCGGTGCCGGCGCTCCGCGCCCACCTGCGCGAGCTGCTCGACCGCTCGCCCTACTGGGACGGTGCCGAGTGGGCGCTGCACGTGGTGGACAGCACCCCGAGCACCATCCTGGTCCGGGCCACCATGACCGCCCGCGGTACCGACGAGGCCTTCCTGCTGCGCTGCGCGGTGCGCGAGGAGCTGATCGGCTTCCTGCGCGACCGGCACCCGCAGGCGCTGCCGCGGATCCGGACGGGCGACTGAGCCGCCCCTCGCCCCGGCACGCCCGCCGGTCGGCTCAGAGGTTGGTGAACTTCTCGCCCTTCATGTCCTGCAGGATGTGGTCCACGCAGACCGCCAGGATGATCAGCACGTAGGCGTCCGGCTGGTTCATCACGTCGACCGCGTACGCGTCGCGGATGGTGAACCAGCGCCGGGATATGTGGGCCAGCGTGGTGCCCTCGTGCCGGATGTCGAACTCGCGGTCGAACAGGTTGCCGGCGATCTTGAGGTGCCGCCCGTCCTTCAGCTTGACCTTGAACCGGTCGCCGAAGAGCTTGAGGAACTTCTTGCTGATCTTGCCGATGACCTCGCCGTCGTGCTTGATCAGGATCGTGTGGTGGATGGTCCAGAACTTCTTGACGATCGACCCGACCGCGTTGCCCTGGGTGTCCACGAAGTGGAAGGTGCTCCGGAACCGGAGCAGCTTCTTGTTGACCTTCCACACCTTCTCGCGGTGCTCGGTCTCGATCCAGGCCTCCTCGTGGAAGGCGAACATGCGGTCGCGCACCAGGTAGCGCATGGGTGGTCCCCCGTTCGGGTCAGTGCAGAGCCGCCCCAGCGTAGTGGGGCGACCCTGCAGCCCAGCAGGGGGATCAGGGCTCCGGTGCGGGACTGCAGCGCAGCTGTGACACGCTGCGGGAATGCTGTGACACGCTGCGGGGATTCCGCCGCAGCAGCCTCAGAAGATCTTCACCATGGTGCGGTGCGGGATCCCGGCGTCGTCGTAGACCGGGCCCTCGGCGGTGTAGCCGAGCCGCTCGTAGAAGCCCATCGCCCGCACCTGGGCGTGCAGCTCGCACTCGGTGGCGCCCAGCTCCTGCCCGGCCGCCTCGACCGCGCGCACCAGGGCGGCACCGAGGCCGGTGCCGCGGGCGGCCTTGAGCACGGCGAGGCGCCCGAGCAGCACCCGCCCCTCGATCCCGGTCAGCTCCAGCGCCTGGGGGCCGCTGATCAGCCGGGCGGTGCCGACCGGGACGCCGTCCGCGTCCCGGGCCAGCAGGTGGGTCGAGGTGGCGTCCAGCTCGTCGTACTCCAGCTCGGCCGGGATCTCCTGCTCGACCACGAAGACGTCGTGGCGCACCTGCTTGGCCAGTGCCACGTCCTGCTCCGTGCGGGCCACCCGGATCTGCACGTCCGCCACCGCGCTCAGCTCTCGGCCGAGATGACGTCCAGCGCCTTGCGCAGGTCCGCCGGGTACTCGCTGTCGAACTGCACCCACTCGCCGTCCGCCGGGTGCTCGAAGCCCAGCGAGACCGCGTGCAGCCACTGCCGGGTCAGGCCGAGCCGCTTGGCCAGCGTCGGGTCGGCGCCGTAGGTCAGGTCGCCCACGCAGGGGTGGCGCAGCGCGGACATGTGCACCCGGATCTGGTGGGTGCGCCCGGTCTCCAGCTTGATCGCCAGCAGCGAGGCGGCCCGGTAGGCCTCGATCAGGTCGTAGTGGGTGATGGACGGCTTGCCGTCCCGGGTCACCGCCCACTTCCAGTCCGAGCTGGGGTGCCGCCCGATCGGCGCGTCCACCGTGCCGCTCATCGGGTCGGGGTGGCCCTGCACCAGGGTGTGGTAGCGCTTCTCGGTCACCCGGTCGTGGAACTGGCGCTTGAGGTCGGTGTAGGCGCGCTCCGACTTGGCCACCACCATCAGGCCCGAGGTGCCGACGTCCAGCCGGTGCACGATGCCCTGGCGCTCGGCGGCGCCGGAGGTGGAGATCCGGTAGCCGGCGGCGGCCAGGTGGCCGATCACGGTCGGACCGGTCCAGCCGGGGCTCGGGTGCGCGGCGACCCCGACCGGCTTGTCGACCAGCACGATGTCCTGGTCGTCGTGGACGATCCGCATGCCCTCGACGTGCTCGGCGACCACCTGGACCGGTGCGGCGGGGGCCGGGATCTCGACCTCCAGCCAGGCGCCGGCCATCACCCGGTCCGACTTGCCGGCGGTGGCACCGTCGATCCGGACCTTGCCCTCGGCGGCCAGTTCGGCGGCCTTGGTCCGCGAGAAGCCGAACATGCGGGCGAGGGCGGCGTCGAGACGCTCGCCCTCGAGGCCGTCCGGTACGGGAAGCGTGCGGATCTGCGCTGCGGTACTCACCCGTACGAGTATGCCGCAAGCGCCGGCCGCTCTCGCTCGCCCGCCGCCGGTCCGGCTCGCCCGGGCCCGGTGCTACTCGCCCTTGGCGGTGGTCCGGTGGGTCGAGCCGTCCGGGTTGCTGCCGCGGAAGGAGAGCAGCACCACCAGGATGCCGCCGCAGACGATGGCCGAGTCGGCCAGGTTGAAGACCGCGAAGTGCTGCACCGAGATGAAGTCCACCACGTGACCGCGCAGCACCCCGGGCGCCCGGAACAGCCGGTCCGTCAGGTTGCCGAGGGCCCCGCCGAGCAGCAGGCCGAGGGCGATCGCCCAGGGGAGGCTGTAGAGCCGGCGGGAGATCCGCCAGATCACCACGATCACCGCGGCGGCGATCAGGGTGAAGACCACGGTCATGGTCTGGCCCATGCCGAAGGCGGCGCCGGGGTTGCGGATCACCTGGAAGGTGACGATGTCGCCGATCACCTTGATCGGCGTGCGGCCCTCCAGTCGGGCCACCACCAGCAGCTTGCTGCTCAGGTCGATCACGTAGGCGAGCGCCGCCACCGAGAAGAGCACCAGGAGCCGGCGGCGGCGGTGCTCGGCGGAGCCGCCTCCGGCCGGGGCGAGCGGGCTCGCACCCGCCGGCTCCGCGCCGGCCGGGCCCTCGGTGGCCGGGGTCTCGGTGGCCCGGCTCTCGGCGGCCGGGGTCTCGACCGGCCCGGTGGGCTCGTCCTGGGTCTGGGGGGAACCTGACGTAGTGATGATCCGCTCCGCTGCCGAGAAGAAAAAGGGGGCCGACGTTACGGGGTCGAGGGTACGGCACGCGCCGTGTCTCCCCGCCCGGCCCCGGGGCGCCCGGCCCCCGGGCGCCCCGCGGGTCGGGGCCCGTCGCACGGGCCCCGACCGCCCGTGGTCAGCGGCGTTCCTGCTTGGCCTTGCAGGAGATGCAGAGGGTGGCCCGCGGGAAGGCCTGCAGCCGGGCCTTGCCGACCGCCTGGCCGCAGGACTCGCAGACGCCGAAGCCGACGCCCTCCAGCCGGGCCAGCGCGCGCTCGGTCTGGTCGAGCATGTCGCGGGCGTTGTTGGCGAGCGCGAGTTCGCTCTCCCGGTTGATGTTCTTGGTCCCGGCGTCCACCTGGTCGTCGCCGGCGCCGTCGTTCGAGTCGCGCATCAGCCCGGTGATCGCGGCCTCGGCCGTGTCGATCTCCTCGCGCAGCCGCAGCAGGTCCGCGTTGAGCTCGGCGTGCACCTCGGCGACCTCGGCCGCGGTCCACGGCTCCTCGCCGGAGCGGACCGGCAGGTCGGCGGGGTCCACGGCCTCGGCGCCGGCCGGGGCGGCCGCCCGGGCGCCGGTGCCGGCGGGAGTGTGGTTATGGCTGGTGGCCGCGCCGCGTCCGGTGGTGGTGCTGGTCTTCCGCCGTGTCGTGGTCACGGAACCCTCCCCTTGGTCGCCTGCCACGGCTTTGCGGGCCCGCCTGGTGGCGGTGCCCATGCCCGATGCCTTCTCAGCCATGGCTCGACCCCATCTACGAATGACTCAGGCCGACGGTTCCCGTCGGCCGCTGGTGCCGGAACGATAATCCTGAACGAATCCGGCCACAACGGGACATACCGATGTACTCGGCGTTCCCACCCGGCCAGCCGGGGGACACGGTCCGGTGAAGTACCGCTCCAGGGCATTGACAAGGTTGTGCCCAGCCCACCAGTCCCTAACCACGACCGCTTGCCCGACCGGACGGCTGCCCGACCGGACGGCTGCCCGACCGGACGGCTGCCCGACCGGACGGCTGCCCGACCGGACGGCTGCCCGACCGGACGGCTGCCCGACCGGACGGCTGCCTGACCGGACGGCCGACCGACCGGACGGCGCCGCCCGGGCACGCCGGGCGCGCGGTGGCGAAATCCCGTTGCCCCGGGCCTATAGACTGGGCCGGCAAGGCGCAGATGGGACGAGTACCGACGTACGCAGCCAGCAGCGACCCGGGGACGGTGCGAGCCCGGGGGCGTGCACGGCGGGAAGATCACCCCGGAGCCGCCGGAAGAACGGTCCGCCAGCCCCGCTGGTCGGACCCACTAGACCCGGTAGCAAGCCCAAGGAGTGGGCCGTCGGCACGTCGCGGCGGTCAAGGAGGGTGGTACCGCGGGACGGCTCGCCGTCTCGTCCCTCCGTCGGAATGCCCGTTCACGCATCCGCCGGAGGCACAGTGAGCACGTACAACCCCGTCCCCGCCCAGGTCGACCTGCCCGCCCTGGAGCACGGCATCCTGAGCTTCTGGCGCGACCAGAAGGTCTTCCAGCGCAGCCTGGAGCAGTCCGCGGGCCGTCCCGAGTGGGTCTTCTACGAGGGCCCGCCGACCGCCAACGGCATGCCCGGCGCGCACCACATCGAGGCCCGCGTCTTCAAGGACGTCTTCCCGCGCTACCGGACCATGAAGGGCTACCACGTGGCCCGCAAGGCCGGCTGGGACTGCCACGGCCTGCCGGTCGAGCTCGCGGTGGAGAAGGAGCTGGGCTTCTCCGGCAAGCCGGACATCGAGAAGTACGGGATCGCCGAGTTCAACGCGAAGTGCCGCGAGTCGGTCACCCGGCACACCGACGAGTTCACCAAGCTCACCGAGCGGATGGGCTACTGGGTCGACCTCGACCAGGCCTACCGCACCATGGACCCCTCCTACATCCAGTCGGTCTGGTGGTCGCTCAAGCAGATCTTCGACAAGGGCCTGCTGGTCCAGGACCACCGGGTGGCCCCCTGGTGCCCGCGCTGCGGCACCGGCCTGTCCGACCACGAGCTGGCCCAGGGCTACGAGACCGTGGTCGACCCCTCGGTCTTCGTGAAGTTCCCGCTGACCAGCGGCCCGCTGGCGGACCGGGCCGCGCTGCTGGTGTGGACCACCACCCCGTGGACCCTGGTCTCCAACACCGCCGCCGCGGTGCACCCGGAGGTGACCTACGTGGTCGCCACCGACGGCACCGAGCGCCTGGTGGTCGCCGAGGCCCTGCTGGCCAAGGCGCTCGGCGAGGGCTGGGAGCCCACCGGCGAGCGCTTCACCGGCGCCGAGATGGAGCACTGGGCCTACCGCCGGCCGTTCGACCTCGTTGAGATCGAGGGCGCGCACTTCGTCCTCAACGCCGACTACGTGACCACCGAGGACGGCACCGGCATCGTCCACCAGGCGCCCGCCTTCGGCGCCGACGACCTCGCCACCTGCCGCAAGTACGGCCTGCCGGTGGTCAACCCGGTCGAGGCGGACGGCACCTTCGCGGCCGACGTCCCGCTGGTCGGCGGCGTCTTCTTCAAGAAGGCCGACGAGGCCCTGGTCGCCGACCTCAAGGCGCGCGACCTGCTCTTCCGCCACCTGCCGTACGAGCACAGCTACCCGCACTGCTGGCGCTGCCACACCGCGCTGCTCTACTACGCGCAGCCGTCCTGGTACATCCGGACCACCGCGGTCAAGGACGCGATGATCCGGGAGAACGAGGCCACCAACTGGTTCCCGGAGACGGTCAAGCACGGCCGCTTCGGCGACTGGCTGAACAACAACATCGACTGGGCGCTCTCCCGCAACCGCTACTGGGGCACCCCGCTGCCGATCTGGCGCTGCGACGAGGGCCACCTGACCTGCGTCGGCTCGCTGGCCGAGCTGTCCGAGCTGACCGGCACCGACCAGAGCGACCTCGACCCGCACCGCCCGTTCATCGACGCGGTCACCTTCGACTGCCGCCAGTGCTCCGGCACCGCGGTGCGGGTGCCCGAGGTGATCGACGCCTGGTACGACTCGGGCTCGATGCCGTTCGCGCAGTACGGCTACCCGTACCAGAACAAGGAGTTGTTCGAGAGCCGCTACCCGGCCCAGTTCATCTCCGAGGCGATCGACCAGACCCGCGGCTGGTTCTACACGCTGATGGCGGTCGGCACCCTGGTCTTCGACAAGTCCTCCTACGAGAACGTGGTCTGCCTGGGCCACATCCTCGCCGAGGACGGCCGCAAGATGTCCAAGCACCTGGGCAACATCCTGCAGCCGATCCCGCTGATGGACCAGCACGGCGCCGACGCGGTGCGCTGGTTCATGGCGGCCGGCGGCTCGCCGTGGGCGGCCCGCCGGGTGGGCCACGGCACGATCCAGGAGGTGGTCCGCAAGACGCTGCTCACCTACTGGAACACCGTCGCCTTCCAGGCGCTGTACGCGCGCACCGCCGGCTGGGCGCCGAGCGCGGCCGACCCTGCCCCGGCGGACCGCCCGCAGCTGGACCGCTGGGTGCTCTCCGAGCTGAACACCCTGGTCAAGGAGGTCGACGCGGCGCTGGAGTCGTACGACACCCAGCGGGCCGGCAAGCTGCTCTCCGGCTTCGTCGACGACCTGTCCAACTGGTACGTCCGCCGCGGCCGCCGCCGCTTCTGGCAGGGCGACGCCGCCGCGCTCGCCACCCTGCACGAGGCGCTGGAGACGGTGACCCGGCTGATGGCCCCGCTCACCCCGTTCATCACCGAGCGGGTCTGGCAGGACCTGGTGGTCCCGGTCGACGCCGCGGCGCCGGCCTCGGTGCACCTGGCGAGCTGGCCGGAGGCGGACGAGTCGCTGATCGACGCCGAGCTGTCCCGGCACATGGCGCTGGTCCGCCGGCTGGTCGAGCTCGGCCGGGCCACCCGCGCCGAGTCCGGGGTGAAGACCCGTCAGCCGCTCTCCCGCGCGCTGATCGCGGCCCAGGGCTGGGAGGAGCTGCCGGCCGACCTTCGCGCGCAGATCGCCGAGGAGCTCAACGTCTCCACCCTGGAGTCGCTCGCTGCGGTGGGCGGCTCGCTGGTGGACACCACGGCGAAGGCCAACTTCCGGGCGCTGGGCAAGCGGTTCGGCAAGGGCGTGCAGGAGGTGGCCAAGGCGGTCGCCGCCGCGGACGCCGCCGTGCTCGCCGCCGAGCTGCGGGCCACCGGCTCGACCTCGGTGGTGCTGGACGGCGAGACGGTCGCCCTCTCCCCCGACGAGGTGATCATCACCGAGACGCCGCGCGAGGGCTGGGCGGTGGCCAACGAGTCCGGCGCCACCGTCGCGCTCGACCTGGCGATCTCCCCGGAGCTCAAGCGGCTGGGCACCGCCCGCGACGCGATCCGGCAGATCCAGGAGGCCCGGAAGAACTCCGGCCTGGACGTCTCCGACCGGATCGTGCTGCGCTGGCAGTCCGCCGAGGCCGAGACGGTGGCGGCGCTGACCGAGCACGCCGCCCTGGTCGCCGACGAGGTGCTCGCGGTCGACTTCGCCGAGGGCCCGGCCGGCTGGGAGTCGGAGCGGTTCACCGACGAGGGCGCCAGTCTGGGCTTCCAGCTGCGCAAGGCGTGAACGGAGGGCGCCTGCCACCCGGCAGGCGCCCCCACCGCACGAAGGCGCCCGAACCCCGGACAGTGGGGTGCATTCTTCATACCTTCCTAAACCT
>NZ_JBNQTI010000114.1:0-16493 GCF_050325825.1 Kitasatospora sp. LaBMicrA B282 | reverse complement strand
GGGGGGAGCGGGGGGGGGCTGAAGGGGGAGAGGGGGGGGGGGGGGGGGAACAAAAAAAAGGGGGCCCCCCCCCACCGCACGAAGGCGCCCGACCGCCGAGCGGTCGGGCGCCTTCGTCGTGCCTGCCGAAACTGTCCGAAAATCGCTCCCCCGGCACCGAGGAAAGGGCACCGGCGAAAGGCGCCCACGAAAGGGCACCGACGAAAGGGCGCCGGCGACAAGGCGCCACCGTCGGGAAGCGGAAACGCCGAGGGCGGGCACACCGGGCTCAGCGCAGGAGCCCGGGGTACCCGCCCTCGGGGGTGACGGGACTAGTTGTCGCCGTCCTCGTCGATCAGGAAGCCGCGCATCGGGGCCGGCGCCTGCTGCATCGGCTGCATGGGCTGCGGCGGCTGCGGGCGGACCGCGGCCATCGGCTGGGTCATCCCGGCCGGTGCCATCTGCGGCGCGCCGGCGCCGGGCTGACCACCGAAGGACGGGGCACCGCTGTTGCCACCGAAGGACTGGTTCCCGCCGAAGGACGGGTTGCCGCCGAAGGACGGGGCACCGCTGCCGAACGAGGGGGCACCGGCGGAGGCCATCGACGACGCGGCCGGCGGCAGCGAGGCGGTGGCGGGGATCCGCGGCGGGGCGAGCGAGTCGTCGGCCTGCGACTCCAGCTGGCGCAGCTGGGTCTCCAGGTAGGACTTCAGGCGGGTGCGGTACTCGCGCTCGAAGGCACGCAGGTCCTCGACCTTGCGCTCCAGGGTGGCGCGGGCCGACTCCAGCGAGCCCATCGCCACGCGGTGCTTCTCCTGCGCGTCCCGCTCCAGCGCGTCGGCCTTGGCGCGGGCGTCCCGCTCCAGGCCCTCGGCGCGGCTGCGCGCCTCGCCGACGATCTTGTTGGCCTCGGAACGGGCCTCGGAGATCGCCTGGTCGGCGGTCTGCTGGGCGAGCGCGAGCACGCGGGCCGCGCTGTCGCCGCCGGGGCCCTGCTGGGGCTGGCCCATCGGGCCACCGAGCTGCGGCGCACCGAGCGGCTGGCCGAGCGGGCCGCCCATCGGCGCGAGCTGCTGCTGGCCACCCATCGGGGCGAGCTGCTGCTGGCCGCCCATGGTGCCCATCTGCTGCTGCGGCGGCATGCCCTGCTGCATCGGGCCGCCCATCGGCTGCATCATCTGGCCGCCCATCGGCTGGACCAGCTGCTGCTGGCCGCCCATGGTGCCCATCTGCTGCTGCGGCGGCATGCCCTGCTGCATGGGCTGCATCTGCTGACCCGGGATCTGCCCCTGCATCGGAGCGCCCTGGCCGGCCGGCAGCTGCGGCGCACCCGGCGGCAGGCCGAGCGGCTGACCGCCCATCTGCTGCTGCGGGGGCTGCTGCTGCGGACCGGGGCCCTGCTGACCGGGGACCGGGGGGCCGGATATGGCCGCCGGCACCGGACCACCGGGTCGCGGCGCGTCCTGCGGCTGCTCCTTGCGCATGTTCGCCTGGTTCTGCGCAGCGGCCCGGGTCGCCGCGGCCAGCTTGGCCCGCAGGTCCTCGTTCTCGCGCAGAAGCCGGGTGAGTTCGGCTTCGACCTCGTCGAGGAAGGCGTCGACCTCGTCCTCGTCATAGCCTTCGCGCAGGCGGACGGTCGTGAACTGCTTGTTCCGAACGTCCTCGGGGGTCAACGGCATCTCTTCACCTCAACGTGATCGTCGGCACACTGGCATCCCGCCGCATCGCTCATCACGGCAGCTGCTGCACGAGCCAGATCAGGAAATACACAATGATCAGCAGTACGAAGAAGGACAGGTCGAGCGCCACGCCCCCGAGACGCAACGGCGGAATGAACCGCCGAAGAAGCTTGAGTGGCGGATCCGTGACAGTGTACGTGGCCTCCAGGACCACCACCATGGCCTTGCCGGGCCGCCACGAGCGGGCGAACTGGAAGACCCAGTCCATGACCAGGCGGAACAGCAGGATGACCAGGAAGACGGTGAGTGCGTAGTAGAGCACTGCCCCCACGATCCCCATCTGGGTATCCCTCTCCCGGTCTTCCGACTGCTGCTCGGTCCGACTGCTGCTGGTGTTACTACTGGGTCACTCGCTGTCCAACAGATCCACACATGGTGTCGTGGCCGGGTCAGCTCTGGTTGAAGAACCCACCCTCGGCGATCCGAGCCTTGTCCTCCGCCGTGACATCGACGTTAGCAGGAGACAGCAGGAACACCTTCTGCGTCACGCGCTCGATACTGCCGTGCAGACCGAAGACGAGTCCAGCCGCGAAGTCTACGAGGCGCTTGGCGTCGGTGTCGTCCATCTCGGTCAGATTCATGATCACCGGAGTCCCGCCGCGGAACTGTTCCCCGATGGTACGGGCCTCGTTGTAGGTCCGCGGGTGCAGCGTGGTGATGCGGTAGGGCTCCCGCTCGTTCACGACCTTGGGCATGATCACCGGGGCACTCTTCTCCAGGTTCTGACGGCGTTCGGGTGTGATGGACGACACTGGTGCCATCCGCGGCGGGTCCTGCCGGATCGGCACCGCGGCCGGCACCGGCTGGGGGGCGATCGAGGCGACCTGGGCGGGTGGGGCCGCGGCCGCCGCGGGGCGCGGCAGGTCCTCGGTCCGCCCGGTCCGGATCGGCTCGGGGTCCGTGTCGTAGTCGTCGTCCGGGTCGTAACCCTGGCCGTCGTACGTCTCGTCCTCCACGAGGCCGAGGTAGACCGCCATCTTGCGCATTGCGCCGGCCATGCTCCTGTCCTCCGCTCTGTGGTGGATCGGCTTCGTCACCGGCCGGGCCCCGCAAAACCCGGCCGCGTCGAGTACGGTGGGTTTCCGGACCCGCGGTCCGCTCACATCCCGTCAGACATCGGCTACCGTGTGCCGATGATCCGTCAGTCCGTGCGCGTGGCCGCGGACATACGATCCACGATTGGTTGGCATCAGCAGGACAAGTAGGAGCATTGTCCTGATTTGTCCTGCAGTCTGATCTACTACCCGGTGACGTTACCCGAGCCGCGACCGCGCACCGAGCACCGCCGTACCGACGCGTACATGTGTCGCCCCGGCTGCGATCGCCTGCTCCAGGTCGCCACTCATTCCCGCCGAGACCATGGTTGCAGCCGGATGGGCCGCGCGTACGGCGGTTGAGATTTCCCACAACCGCTCGAAGGCCGCCGCCGGATCACCGGCCAGCGGGCCCGCCAGCGGTGCCACCGTCATCACCCCGTCCAGGCGCAGCCCGGGGGCCTCGGCGATCTTGTCCGCGAGCGCGGCCACCTCCTCCGGCGCGACCCCGGCCCGGCCCGCACCGAGGTCCGGGTGCTGCGCGCCCTCCTTCTCGAGCGCCACCTGCACCAGGCACCCCAGCGGCGGCCGCTCCGCCTTCAGCACCCCCTCGCTCAACGCGGTGACCAGCCGTTCCCGGTCGACCGAGTGAACGTGGTGTGCGTACCGGAGCACCGAGCGCACCTTGTTCGTCTGCAACTGCCCGACGAAGTGCCAGGTCAGCGGAAGATCCGCACATTGGGCGGCTTTCGGGGAGGCGTCCTGGTCACGGTTTTCGGCCACTTGCCGCACCCCGAGCGAGGCCAGCAGCCGGGTGTCGGAGGCGGGGTAGGTCTTGGTCACCACGACCAGGGTCACCGCGGAGCGGGGTCGGCCGGCGGCCGCGCAGGCGGCCTCGATCCGGTGCTCCACCGCCGCGAGCCCGGCCCGGAGCTCGGCCAGGCGATCGGCGGCCGGGACCCCGGAGAGCTGCTGGTTCGTCATATCCACTGCCTATCACACGCTGTCGCCACACACGGCGATGCCCACCCAGGCCGGTGGCCGGGGTGGGCATCGAGCCCTGCGGAAATCCTGGTCCCCCGCGCCCGGGAAAGCTACCGCGGAAAGCGGCCGGGCCGGGAATTCCGGTGAATTACTTGAGGAAGTCGGGAACGTCCAGCTCCTCGGCCGGACTCTCCACGTACGGCGCCCGGGACGGCTGCACCTGCGGCGGCACCGGCGGGGCCACCGCGGTCTCGGCCTTCGCCGTGGCCGGAGCGGAGCCCGCGCCCTCCTCGGCGCGACCGGTCACCGAGCCCATCTGGCCGTAGGGCCGGGAGGCGAGCCGCTCGGTGGGGGCGGCGGACGACGGGGCGGTGGACTTGACCACCGGCTCGCGCATGATGGTCGGCGGCTGCCCGCCGTCGAAGCCGGCCGCGATCACGGTGACCCGCACCTCGTCGCCGAGCGCGTCGTCGATCACCGCGCCGAAGATGATGTTCGCCTCGGGGTGCGCCGCCTCGCTGACCAGCTGGGCGGACTCGTTGATCTCGAACAGGCCGAGGTCGGAGCCGCCGGAGATGGAGAGCAGCACGCCGCGGGCGCCGTCGATCGAGGCCTCCAGCAGCGGGGAGGAGATCGCCATCACGGCCGCCGCCTTGGCCCGGTCCTCGCCGCGGGCCGAACCGATGCCCATCAGCGCCGAGCCGGCGTCCGACATGACCGACTTGACGTCGGCGAAGTCGAGGTTGATCAGACCCGGGGTGGTGATCAGGTCGGTGATGCCCTGGACACCGGAGAGCAGCACCTGGTCCGCCGAGCGGAACGCGTCCAGCACGCTGACCTGACGGTCGGAGATGGACAGCAGCCGGTCGTTCGGAATCACGATGAGGGTGTCCACCTCCTCGCGCAGCGCGGCAATGCCGTCCTCGGCCTGGTTGGCCCGGCGCCGGCCCTCGAAGGTGAACGGGCGGGTGACCACGCCGATGGTCAGTGCGCCGAGCGAGCGGGCGATGTTGGCCACCACCGGCGCGCCGCCGGTGCCGGTGCCGCCGCCCTCGCCGGCCGTGACGAAGACCATGTCGGCCCCCTTGAGGACCTCCTCGATCTCCTCGCGGTGGTCCTCGGCGGCCTTCCGGCCGACCTCGGGGTTGGCGCCGGCGCCCAGCCCGCGGGTCAGCTCGCGGCCGACGTCGAGCTTGACGTCGGCGTCGCTCATCAGCAGGGCCTGCGCATCGGTGTTGATCGCGATGAACTCGACGCCCTTGAGCCCGACCTCGATCATCCGGTTGATGGCGTTGACACCGCCGCCGCCGATGCCGACGACCTTGATGACTGCGAGGTAGTTCTGCGGTGCTGCCACGTCGAAGGCCTCTCGCCTCGGATGTCCGGGTCGGCGACCTGGCTCTGACGGTGTCCGAGCCAGCGTGCCGACGGATGTCGATGGGTTGGGGAGCCCGGTTCCTGACTGTCTGTCCGAAATGCCGACCGCCGACCCGAACCCTAAACTTGACGTTGAGGGTTCATACTGCGCCCGTGTCAGATCGTGAAGACGGTTCAGGTCACCCTGGAGCACAGCCTGGTGACACAGGACACTAAGCGCCGGGCGGGTCCGTGTTCAATGAACACGCCGAGCTTCCCTTTTTTCTTTTGACCTTATGTGATCACTGTCCGGTGTCAGGCACCGGGGTGGAGCACCCAGGGTCGGGGAATCACCGACGGATCGTCAATAGCGGCGAAGTGTGCGGTCAAGCCCCCCGGACCTAGAACCTACCGGATCCGAGGTCACCCGGAGATCGCCGGGGCGTCCGGCGCACTGACGTCGTAGACCGCGGCCTTCTGCCGCAGCAGTGCCCGCAGCACGGTGGCCTTGCGGTCCGTCTGGTCCGAACTCCCCCACCGCACGGTGGCCCCGGCGGCCAGCCGCAGTTCGATGTCGTCATACGAACGAACCAACAACGAAGGGGCCTGCTTGGCGACTTCGGGCGGCAGCGAGGCCGCCACCCGGACCGCCGCCGCGACCAGCGCGCTCTGCGGCAGCGCCGGCAACGCGTCCTGCGCCGGCTGGCTGAGCTGCAGTTCGACGACCGGAATACCAGCCGGCGGGGTGGGATCGGTGGCGAAACTCACCCCCGAAGCATCCATCTGGGTGAACTTTCCGTCCGCTCCCTTGACAGCTGCGACCGGTTGACGCTCGATCACCTTCACCTGAAGGGTGTGCGGCCAGCCCCGCCAGACCTCGGCCCGCGCCACCCGCGGGATCGCCTCCACCCGGTGCTGCACCGCGTCCAGGTCCACCCGGGCCAGCGGGCCGTGCTGGACCGGTCCTATCGCGGCACGCACCGCGTCCACCGTCTGCTGGTCGTACTGCGCGTCCTGGATCGAGACCGTCCGCACGTCCAGCACCGAGGAGAAGAAGACGATCCAGGCCACCAGGCCCAGCACCGCCGCACCGAGCCCGCCGAGCACCAGGACGCCGCGCCGCGACAGTCGCAGCGGCGGCGCCTCCTCCTCGTCCTCGTCCTCCGCGGCCGGGCCCGGGTCCCGGGCGGACCCGTCGCCCGGACCGGGCGACGGGTCGCGCTCGGCGCGCGGTGGTGCGGAGGGCCGGTCAGCCACGTCGCCGACCGCCGCGGGCCGCCTCGATCGCCTCGTAGACCATGCCGACCAGCAGGTCGTCGGCGTCCCGGCGGCCGAACTCGGCGGCCGCCCGGCTCATGTCCCAGAGCTTCTGCGGGTCGGTGAGCACCGGCAGCACGTTGCGCAGCACCCAGTCCGGGTTCAGCTCGGCGTCGTCCACCAGCAGGCCGCCGCCGGCCTTGACCATCGGCTGGGCGTTCAGCCGCTGCTCGCCGTTGCCGATCGGCAGCGGGACGAAGCAGGCCGGCAGCCCGACCGCGGCCAGCTCGGCCACCGTCATCGCGCCGGCCCGGCAGAGCATCAGGTCGGCGGCGGCGTAGGCCAGGTCCATCCGGTCCAGGTAGGGCAGCGCGCGGTAGGGCGGCATGCCCGGGATGTCGTCGATCTGCGGCAGCTCGTTCTTCGGGCCGACCGCGTGCAGCACCTGCACGCCGTACTGCTGCAGCCGCGGCGCGATCGCCTGGACGGTCTCGTTCAGCCGGCGCGCGCCCTGCGAGCCGCCGGAGACCAGCAGGGTGGGCAGCCGCTGATCGAGGCCGAAGTAGTGGCGGGCCTCGGGGCGCACCGCGTTGCGGTCCAGGGTGGCGATGGTGCGGCGCAGCGGGATGCCGATGTAGCGCGAGTCGCGCAGCTTGCTGTCCGGGGTGGAGACCGCGACGAAGTCGCTGTAGCGGGCCCCGATCTTGTTGGCCAGGCCGGGGCGGGCGTTGGCCTCGTGCACCACGATCGGCACCCCGGCGCGCTTGGCGGCCAGGTAGGCGGGCATCGCCACGTAGCCGCCGAAGCCGACCACCGCGTCGGCCTTGACCCGTTCGATGATGTCCTGGGCGGCCCGCACGGTGCCGCGCAGCCGGCCCGGCACCGTGATCAGCTCGGGGGTCGGCTTGCGCGGCAGCGGCACCGCCGGGATCAGCTCCAGCTGGTAGCCGCGCTCGGGCACCAGCCGGGTCTCCAGGCCGCGCTCGGTGCCGAGCGCCGTGATGCCGATGCTCGGGTCATGCCGCCGCAGCGCGTCCGCAAGCGCCATGGCCGGCTCGATGTGTCCGGCGGTACCCCCGCCGGCGAGTACGACATGCACCGAAAATCACCGCTCCCTGCGCGGCGGCCGGGCGGCCGGGCGCGCTGTGGTTCGTCGTGGCAGCACCCGGCGCAGACCTGTCCTGAACCGGGACTTCGAGCTCCGAGCGGCCAGTGCCGCCTTCGCTCCCGGGACGCTGCGGGCGAAACAGAGCAGCATCCCGAGGGCGGTCATGGCCGACAGCATGGCGGACCCGCCGTAGGAGAACAGCGGGAGGGGTACGCCCGCGATGGGCAGCAGTCCCAGGGCCGACCCCAGGTTGATCATGGCCTGGGCCATGATCCACGTGGTGGCGGCTCCCGCGGCATACCTGACGAAGGAGTCCTTCGTGCCGATGGCCACTCGGATACCCGCATACCCTAGTGCCGCAAAGAGACCGATCACCGACAGCGTCCCCACCAGACCCAGTTCCTCGCCGGTCGCGGCGAAGATGAAGTCGGTGTGCGCCTCCGGCAGCTGGCCCCACTTCTCGTAGCCGGCGCCCAGTCCGGTCCCGAACGGTCCGCCCAGGCCGAAGGCGTAGAGGCCGTGCAGCGCCTGGAAGCAGTCGTGGCCCGGCACCGGCTTGGTGGTGCCGATGCAGGCCAGCCGGTCCAGCCGGTGCGGGACGGTGATGATCAGCGCGGTGCAGGCGACCACCGCGATGCCCAGGGTGGCGACGAACAGCCGCAGCGGTGCGCCGACCATCCAGAGCAGCGCGAAGACCATGGCGACCAGGATCATCGAGGTCCCCATGTCGCCGCCGAGCATGATCAGCAGCAGCAGCACCAGGGCGCCCGGCACCAGCGGCACCAGCAGGTGCTTCCACTGGGTCAGGGTGCCCGCCTTCTGCTTGCGGGCCAGCAGGTCGGCCGCCCAGAGCAGCAGCGCCAGCTTGGCGAACTCCGAGGGCTGCACCTGGAAGAAGCCGAAGTTGAGCCAGTTCCGGTTGCCGTTGACGGTCATCCCGACCCCGGGGATGGCGACCAGCACCATCGCCCCGATCGCGCCGAGCAGCACCGGGTAGGCCAGCACCCGGTGCACCGCCACCGGCACCCGGGCCGCGGCCACCAGCAGCACCGCGCCGAGCAGCACCGCGACCAGTTGCTTGCGGAAGTAGAACAGCCCGGGCAGGCCCTGGTGGATCGCGGTGATGTTGGAGGAGGAGAAGACCATGATCAGGCCGAGCACCAGCAGCAGCGAGCTCGACCCGAGGATCAGGTAGTACGGGGTCAGCGGCCGGTTCAGGAACCAGCGCAGCCGCCCCCGCAGCGCCCGCAGCCGCCCGGTCAGGCCCTCGGCCTTGAAGACCGTGCTGGTGGCCGAGATCAGGGCGGGGCCGCGCTCGGGCGGGGCGGCGGTGTCGGTCCTGCCCTGAGCCGCCACGCGCCGCCCCTTCCCCGCTTCTCGCTCGTGTTACTGCGTCAGACCCCGCACCGCCTCGGCGAACAGGTCGCCCCGCTCGCCGTAGTTGGTGAACATGTCCATCGAGGCGCAGGCCGGGGCGAGCAGTACGGTATCGCCCGATCGGGCGAGACCGGCGGCCACCCGGACCACTTCCGCCATCGCCACCGCGCCAGTCTGGCCCTCGGCCGGCTCGAACACCGGCACATCCGGGGCGTGTCGCCGCAGCGCCTCGCGCAGCAGCGCCCGGTCCGCACCGATCAGCACCGCGGCCCGCAGCCGGCCCGCCGCGCCGCGCACCAGGTCGTCGAACTCGGCGCCCTTGGCCAGGCCGCCGGCGATCCACACGATCGGCTGACAGGCCGCCAGCGAGGCGGCCGCCGCGTGGGTGTTGGTGGCCTTGGAGTCGTCCACGTAGGACACCCCGGCCACCTCGGCGACGAAGGAGATCCGGTGCGCGTCGGGGCGGAAGGCCCGCAGCCCGTCGCGCACCGCCTTGGCGTCCACCCCGTAGGCGCGGGCCAGGGCGGCGGCGGCCAGGGCGTTGGCGATGTTGTGCGGGGCCGGCGGCTGGACGTCCTGCACCGAGCCGAGCTCGGCCGCGCTCTTGGCCCGGTCGGCCACGAAGGCGCGGTCCACCAGCAGGCCGTCCACCACCCCGAGGTTGGACAGCGCGGGGGCGCCGAGGCCGAAACCGATCGCCCGGCAGCCCTCCTCGACGTCGGCCTCGCGGACCAGGTCCTCGGTGGCCGGGTCGGCCAGGTTGTAGACGCAGGCCACCTGGTTGCCCTGGTAGATCCGGCCCTTGTCGGCCGCGTAGGCCTCCATCGAGCCGTGCCAGTCCAGGTGGTCGGGGGCCAGGTTGAGCACCGCGGCCGAGTGCGGGCGCAGGCTCGGCGCCCAGTGCAGCTGGTAGCTGGAGAGCTCGACGGCGAGCACGTCGTAGGGCTGCTCGCCCCGCTCGACGGAGGCCTCGTCGAAGCCGGTCAGCACCGCGTCCAGCACCGAGACGCCGACGTTGCCCACGGCGGCCGTGTGCTTGCCGGCCGCGGTCAGGATCGAGGCCAGCATCTGCACCGTGGTGGTCTTGCCGTTGGTGCCGGTGACGGCCAGCCAGGGGGCCGGCTCGTCGGTGCCGGGCAGCGGCCGGCGCAGCCACCAGGCCATCTCGACGTCGCCCCAGATCGGCACCCCGGCCGCGTCGGCGGCGGCGAACAGCGGGCTGCTCGGCGGCCAGCCGGGCGAGGTGACGACCAGTCGGGTGCCCTCGGGCAGGGTGTCGCCGTCGCCGAGCCGGACCGTGATGCCGGTCAGCTCGGCGGCCCGGTCGCGCAGCACCGGGCTGTCGCCGCCGTCCACCACGGTGACCTCGGCGCCCAGCCGGTGCAGCACCCGGGCGGCGCTGATCCCGGAGACCCCGAGACCCGCCACGGTGACCGAGAGCTCCGCCCAGGGCGGCGGCTCGGCCGGGCACCACGGCGTGGGTCGCGTGCTCACTGGGTCACCCATCCCGCGTAGAAGATGCCGAGGCCGACGGCCACGCACAGGCCCTGGATGATCCAGAACCGGACCACGATCAGCACCTCGCCCCAGCCCTTGAGCTCGAAGTGGTGCTGCAGCGGTGCCATCTTGAAGACGCGCTTGCCGGTGAGCCGGAACGAGGCGACCTGGATCATCACCGACAGGGTGATGATCACGAACAGACCGCCGAGCAGCGGCAGCAGCAGCTCGGTGCGCGAGCAGATGGCCAGACCGGCCAGCGCGCCGCCGAGGGCCAGCGACCCGGTGTCACCCATGAAGATCTTGGCCGGCGAGGTGTTCCACCACAGGAAGCCGAAGCAGGAGCCCATCAGCGCCGCGGCGACCACCGCGAGGTCGAGCGGGTCGCGGACCTCGAAGCAGTTGGCCGTCGCGGTGATCATCCGGGAGCAGCTCTGGTTGTACTGCCAGACGCCGATGAAGGTGTACGCACCGAAGACCATCACCGAGGCGCCGGTGGCCAGGCCGTCCAGGCCGTCCGTCAGGTTCACGCCGTTGGACATGCCGGCGATCATGAAATACGCCCACATCACGAACAGCACCGGGCCGACCGACCAGCTGAAGTCCTGGATGAAGGAGAGGCTGGTGGAGGCCGGGGTGATCCCGCGCGGGTCGTGGAACTGCAGCGACAGGATCGCGAAGGCCAGCGCCACGAAGGACTGTCCGAGCAGCTTCGCCTTGGCCCGCAGGCCCAGCGAGCGGCGCTTGACCACCTTGATGTAGTCGTCCAGGAAGCCGACCAGGCCCAGGCCCGTCATCAGGAAGAGCACCAGCAGGCCCGAGGCGCGCGGCTGTTCGCCCGTTATCACCTTGGTCAGTGCGTAGGCGATCAGGGTCGCCAGGATGAAGGCGATGCCGCCCATGGTGGGCGTGCCCTTCTTGCTGTGGTGCGCCTTGGGACCGTCGTCCCGGATGTACTGGCCGTAGCCCTGCTTGGCCAGCAGCTTGATCAGTGCCGGGGTGCCGAAGAGCGACAGCACCAGGCCGATCATGCCGGAGAAGAGGATCTGCTTCACCGGGCAGCCCCAGCGGCAGTGGCGGGCACGTCCGCCAACAGGGCCTCGGCCACCTTCTCCAGGCCCACCGAGCGACTGGCCTTCACCAGCACCACGTCCCCTGGCCGCAGTTGACCGCGCAGCAGCTCGACTGCCGCGTCCGCGTCGGACACCAGCACCGACTCCTCACCCCACGAACCTTCGTTCCTCGCGCCCAGTTCCATGCAGGCCGCGTCGCGTCCGCCCACCGCCACCAGCTTGGTGACGTCGAACCGGACCGCGAGCCGCCCGATGGCGTCGTGCTCGGCCAGGCTCTCCTCGCCGAGCTCCCGCATCTCGCCGAGCACCGCCCAGGTGCGGCGGCGCTCCGGGCCGCGGCCCCCCATCGTGGCCAGCGCGCGCAGCGCGGCCCGCATCGACTCCGGGTTCGCGTTGTACGCGTCGTTCACGACGGTGACCCCGTCGGCCCGGTCGACGACCTCCATGCGCCAGCGGGACAGCGCACCCGCCTCGCCCAGGGCGGCGGCGGTGTCGTCGACGGACAGTCCGAGCTCCACCGCCACCGCTGCGGCGGCGAGGGCGTTCGAGACGTGGTGCTCACCGTACAGGCGCAGTTGGACGGGTGCGGAACCGGCCGGGGTGATCAGCGTGAACGATGGACGGCCGGTGGCGTCCAGGCGAACGTCCTGTGCGCGAACGTCCGCGCCCGCGCTCTCGCCGAAGGTGACCACCTTGGCCCGGGTGCGCGGAGCCATCGCGCGCACCAGCGGGTCGTCGGCGTTCAGGATCGCGGTGCCGTCCTCGGCCAGCGCCTCGACGATCTCGCCCTTGGCCTCGGCGATGCCCTCCTTGGAGCCGAACTCGCCCAGGTGGGCGCTGCCCACGTTGAGCACCAGGCCGATCGTCGGGCGGGCCAGCGAGCACAGGTAGGCGATGTCGCCCTTGTGCCGGGCGCCCATCTCCAGCACCAGGTGGCGGGTGTCCGCCTCGACCCGGGTGGCGGTGATCGGGAAGCCCAGTTCGTTGTTGAGCGAGCCCTCGGTGGCCACCGTCGGGCCGAGCTTGGCCAGCACCTGCGCGATCAGGTCCTTGGTGCTGGTCTTGCCGGCCGAGCCGGTCAGCGCCACCACCGCGGCGCCGGCCCGCTCGGCCACCGCCTGGGCGAGCCGGCCCATCGCCACCTGGACGTCGCCGACCAGCAGCGCGGGCACCCCCACCGGGCGCTCGGCGAGCACCGCCACCGCGCCGGCCTCGACCGCGCGCCGCGCGTAGTCGTGACCGTCCACGTGCTCGCCGCGGAAGGCGGCGAACAGGCCGCCGGGCACCACCTTGCGGGAGTCGACCGCCAGTTGGCCGGTCACCAGGGTCTGCGGGTCGGCCCCGTCGACCAGTTCGCCACCGGTCGCGGCGGCCACCTCGGCCAGGGTCAGTGCGATCACGGCTGCTCCACTCCTCGTTCACCGGAACGGTCCCCGGCCGGGTGCTGCCCGGCCGGAGCCTCGGGGAGGGAGCGCGCGACGGCCTCGCGCAGCGCCTCCCGGTCGTCGAACGGGCGCACCTCGCCCTTGACGTACTGGCCCAGCTCGTGGCCCTTGCCGGCGACCAGCACGGTGTCGCCGGCGTGCGCCCGGGCCACCGCGGCGGCGATCGCCGCGGCCCGGTCCGGCACCACCAGGACCTCGCCGCGCTCGGCCTCCGGCACCTCCACGGCGCCGCCGAGCATGCTGGCCAGGATCGCCAGGCCGTCCTCGGAGCGGGGGTTGTCGCTGGTCAGCACGGCGGTGTCGGCCAGCCGCGCGGCGATGGCGCCCATCGGGCCGCGCTTGAACGGGTCGCGGTCGCCGCCGCAGCCGACCACCACGTGCAGCCGGCCCTTGGTGACCTCGCGCAGCGAGGCGAGGACGGCCTGCAGCGCGTCCGGCTTGTGCGCGTAGTCCACCACGGCGACGAAGTCCTGCCCGGCGTCCACCCGCTCCAGCCGCCCGGGCACGCCCGGCACCGCGGCCACCCCGGCCACCGCCGCGGCCAGCGGCAGGCCCGCGGTGACCAGCGCGGTGATCGCGGCCAGCGCGTTGGCCACGTTGAACGGGCCGGGCAGCGGGACGGCGGCGTCCGCGCGCTGCCCCTGCGGGCCGAGCACGGTGAAGGTCGAGCCGATCGGGCCCAGCTGCACGTCCACCGCGCGCCAGTCGGCGTCGGGCGCCCCGGTGGCGGAGTAGCCGGTGACCGGGATCTGCGCCTCGGCGGCCAGCCGGCGGCCGTACGCGTCGTCCAGGTTGACCACGCCGGCCCTGCTGCGCCCGGCCTCGAAGAGCCGCGCCTTGGCCCGGAAGTAGTCCTCCATGTCCGGGTGGAAGTCGAGGTGCTCGGGGGTCAGGTTGTTGAAGACCGCCACGTCGTAGCCGACCCCGTCGGCCCGGCCGAAGACCAGCGCGTGGCTGGAGACCTCCATCACCACCGCGTCGGCACCGCGCTCGCGCATCACCGCGAGGATCGCGTGCAGCTCGGTGGCCTCCGGCGTGGTGCGCTCGCTCTTGATCCGCTCGGTGCCGACCCGCATCTCGACGGTGCCGATCACCCCGGGGGTCTTCCCGGCGCCGGCCAGCCCGCCCTCCACCAGGTAGGAGGTGGTGGTCTTGCCGTTGGTCCCGGTGATGCCGATGGTCAGCAGCGCCTGCGCGGGGTCCCCGTAGATCCGGGCGGCCAGCGCCCCCATGAAGGCGCGCGGGCTGGCCACCACCAGCAGCGGCACCGCCAGGCCGGCCGCCTGCTCGGCGCCGGCCGGATCGGTCAACACGGCGACGGCTCCGTCGGCCGCGGCCTGGCGCGCGAAGGCGGCGCCGTGGTGGTTGGCCCCGGCGAAGGCCACGTAGAGGTCGCCCGGTCGGACCGCGCGCGAGTCGTGGGTGATGCCCGTGACCGCGGCGCCCTCGACCGCCGCGATCCCCAGCAGTTCGGCGATCTCGGCGAGCGGGACGGGCGCCACCTCGCGGGGGCGGGGCGGGCTCACACGGGTTTGGTCTGATTTCGGCACGGCGGGCAGGCTATCGGCCTCGGGGCGGTGGAAGCCAAGCGAGCCCGGCGCACTCCCCCGGGGCGGGCGGTCCTGCGGGCCCTCGGGTGTGACAGGGTTCACAGCTTGGGTCATGGTTCAGGGCTTCCAGTCGACGGGCAGGTTGGGCGCCTGGCTGCCGCTCGGCGGCACCTGGAGGGTCTTCAGCGCGAACTCCATCACCTGCTTGAAGACCGGACCGCAGAGCGGGCCGCCGAAGTGGCCGTTGACCGGGTCCTGGATGGTGCAGGAGACGGTGATCCGGGGTGCGTCGGCCGGCGCGAAGCCGATGAACGAGGCGGTGTAGCCGTTGTACTTGCCGGTCAGGGGGTCCACCCGGTTGGCGGTCCCGGTCTTGCCGGCCACCCGGTAGCCGGGGATCTGGGCCGCGTTGCCGGTGCCCTGGTCGTCGGTGACCACCGACTCCAGCATCTGGGCCAGCGTCTTCGCGGTCTCCGGCTTGACCACCTGGGTCCGCGCCCCGGCCGGGGCCGGGGTGTAGTGGCCGTCCGGTCCGGTGGTGCCGGCCACCAGCGAGGGCGCCACCCGCACCCCACCGTCGGCGATGGTGGAGTACACCGAGGTGGCCTGCAGCGCGTTGACCGACAGGCCCTGGCCGAACGGGATGGTGTACTGCTGGGTGCCCTTCCAGCCGTTCGGGTCGGCCAGGATGCCGCGGGACTCGCCGGGGAAGCCGAGGCCGCTGGGCTGGCCGATGCCGAACTTCTGCAGGTAGCCGCCGAGGATCTGGTCGGACTGCTGCTGGCCGGCGCCCAGGCCCTCGGCGATCTCGATGGTGCCGATGTTGGAGGACTTGGCCAGCACCCCGTTCACGGTCAGGTACCAGGTGTCGTGCGGGACGTCGTCGTGGAACACCTGGCCGGCCCGGGTCAGCGTGCCGGGCACCGTGACGTGGGTGTCCCAGGCGGCCTTGCCGGTGTCCAGCGCGGCGGCCATGGTCATCAGCTTGGCGGTGCTGCCCGGCTCGTACACGTCCTGCAGCGCCGGGTTGCCCAGCTCGTCGGGGGTGGCGGTGCTCAGGTCGTTCGGGTCGAAGCCGGGCGAGGTGGCCATCGCCAGGATCTGCCCGGTCTGCACGTCCTGGACGATCACGTAGCCCTTCTCGGCGCCGGCCGCGGTCACCTGGTCGGTGATCGCGCGCTGGGCCGCCCACTGGATGTCCCGGTTGATGGTGAGCCGGACGTCGCTGCCGGGGGCCGGGTCCTTCTCGGTGGTGCCGCTGCCGGTCGGGATCGGCTGGTTGCCGGAGACCGCCGAGGTGCGGTGGCCGTCCTGGCCGGCCAGCAGCTTCTGGTACTGCAGCTCCAGGCCGCCGGCCCCGACGCCGGAGGAGTTGACGAAGCCCACCAGGTTGGCCGCCAACCCGTCGGCCGGGTAGACCCGGGCGGTGGTCGCCGCGGAGAAGACGCCCTCCAGGGGGTTGGCGCAGCTCTCCTCGATGCTGCTGCGCCCGCCCTGGGCGGCCGGCTTGCCGATCGCCGCCTTCTCGGCCCGGCAGGTCCTGGTGTCGACCTTCTTCGCCAGCGAGGCCTTGAGGTCCAGGATCTGGTTGCGGACCTGCGGGCTCTGCCGGGGGGCCAGGGTCAGCCCGCGGTTCTTCGAGTGCAGCTTGGCGGCCAGCTTGTCGGCCGGGACGTCGAGGATCGGGGCCAGCAGGGCGGCGGCCTGCTCGGGCCCGTCGGGGACGTGCAGCTGGTCGGGGGCGAACATGGTGGCGTCGGCGGTGATGTCGTAGGCGTCCACCGTGGTGGCCAGGGCGACGCCGTCGGCCGACGTTATCGAGCCGCGGGTGGCGGGCAGCGTCACGTCCACGTAGCGGTAGACGCTGGCGTCGGCCGCCAGGGTGCCGGCGTCCAGCAGCTGGATCTGCACCAGCCGGGCGGCGAACAGCGAGAAGACCACGGCCAGCGAGATCAGCACCACCCGCAGCCGGCGGCGCGGGTCGGCCAGCTTCAGCCGGCGCGGCGGGGCCGGGCGGCGGCCCTTGACCGGGGCGCTGCGGGCGATCGGGCGCTTGGCCGGCGGGCGCTTCGCCGCCGGGCCGCGCTCGGCGGG
>NZ_JBNQTI010000113.1:10322-29624 GCF_050325825.1 Kitasatospora sp. LaBMicrA B282 | reverse complement strand
GGTCCCGCGGTCCGCCGCGGGACCGGCAGCACCCGTCCGGGCTACTTGAGGGTGGCCGCGGTGAGCCCGGCCTGCACCTGGCGCTGGAAGGAGAGGTAGACCACCAGCACCGGCAGCATCGCCATCGTCATGCCGGCGAACAGGGCCGGGAAGTCGCTGGCGTAACCGGCCTGCTGAGCCAGGTTCAGCAGGCCCTGGGTCAGCAGCGAGCGGTCCGGGTCCCCGCCGTGCTGCTGCTGCATCAGGGTGACCGGGAGCAGGTACTGGTTCCACTGCCCCAACACGTTGAAGATGCCCACGCTGACCAGGCCGGAGCGCGCCATCGGCAGCATCACCCGGAAGAACGCGCCGGTGTGCGAGCAGCCGTCGATCATCGCCGCCTCGTGCACCGCGGTGGGCAGCGAGCGGAAGAAGGCGTGCAGGAAGAAGACGGTGAACGGCAGCGAGTAGGCGACGTACACCAGGATCAGCCCGAGGTAGCTGTTCAGGCCGAGCAGCGGGGTCAACTGCCCGAGGTTGCGCACCATGAAGAAGAGCGGCACCAGCGCCAGGTAGACCGGGAACATCGCGCCGGCCACGAAGAACAGGTGCAGGGCCCGGTTGCCGGGGAACTCGTAGCGGGCCAGCACGTAGGCCGCCATCGAGCCGAGCAGCATGGTCAGGGTGACCGAGCCGGCCAGCACGATCAGGGTGTTGGCGAAGTAGCGGGCGATGCCCTGGTGCCAGGCGTAGGAGAAGGCGGCCGTGCCCCAGTGCGTGGGCCAGGACCAGGCGTCGGCGCCGAGCTGCGCGTCGGTCTTGAACGAGCCGAGCACGATCCAGACCAGCGGGACGACGATCATCAGGGCCCAGAGCAGCAGGAAGCCGTGCGCGAAGACGTCGAGCACCCCTCCCCCGTCGGCGAAGCGCTGCTCGCGACCGGGGCGGCGCGGGGCCGGGGTCGGTTCGGGGCGCGGCTCGGCGGGGCGGGCCCGGTCGGTGTCGGTGGTCACGGTCGGGCCGCCCTTCAGAACTCGATCCGCTCGCGCCGGGTGACCCGCAGCGCGACCGCGGACAGGACCAGCGTGAGGCAGAAGATCACCACGCCCATCGCGCAGGCGTAGCCGGCCCGCCCGAAGGTGACGAAGCTGCGCATCAGGTAGGTGGCCATCACCTCCGAGCGGTTGTCCGGGCCGCCGCCGTAGTAGGCGCCCGGGGTCATGGTGGCGACCAGCGCGAAGGTGTCCATGGCGGCGATCGCCAGGTAGACCCAGGCGGTGCGGACCGTCTCGCCGAGCAGCGGCAGGGTGATCCGGAAGAAGGTCTGGACCCGCCCGGCGCCGTCCAGCAGGGCCGCCTCGTAGACGTCCCTCGGCACCGACTGCAGCGCCGCCGAGAAGAGCACCAGGTAGAACCCGACGCCGGACCAGATCAGCACCGCGAGCACGCACCAGAGGACCAGGTCCGGGTCGGAGAGCCACTGCCAGGGGTGGTCCGGGCGCTCGACGCCCAGCTCGATCAGCACCCCGTTCAACAGGCCGCCCTGGTCGGTGCGGTAGACCGCCTGGAAGAGCACCGAGAGGATGGCCACCGAGAGCACCTGGGGCAGGAAGAAGACCACCCGGTAGCCGGCCGCCCCGCGCACCCCCCGCACCCCGCCGGTGGCGCCGCGGCCGCCGACGGCCAGCAGGAAGGCGAAGCCGAGCGCCAACAGGATGGTGGCGGCCGGCAGCACCACGAGCAGCAGCAGGTTGTGCCCGAGCGCGAGCCGGAAGACGCGGTCGTGCAGCAGCTCGGTGTAGTTGCGCGCGCCGATGACGTGCATGGTCGGCGAGTCCCCGGACCAGTCGGTCAGCGAGTAGCCGAAGGTCTGCAGGTACGGCCAGACGACCAGGAGCAGGTAGAGCACGACCGGGACGACGAGGAACCCGAGGATGAAGGGGTACCTGCGGTGACGCATGCCGCCTGCTCTCTCCGGTGGCCCTCGCCGGTCCCGGTGGTCCGTCAGATCTTCTTCGCGGTGGCCGCCTTCGCCGCGGACGCCCACTGCTGCGGGGTCAGCCGGCTGTTGACCAGGTCGTTGGTGGCGCTCTGCAGGGCCAGGTCGAAGGCGGTCTGCCGGTTGGGGTAGGTGTAGTCGAAGGTGTGGGTGCCGGCGGCCCGCACCGCCGCTGCGGCCGAGCCGGTGCCGGGCCTGAGCACCACGTCGGGGCCCAGGCCGTCGCGGAGCACGGTCAGCGCGTTGGCGGCCGTGGCGAAGCTGCCGGCCGCCTCGCGGGTCAGCATGATCCGCAGGAACTCCAGGCCGCCCGCCTGGTTGCGCGCCTTGGCCGGCACCACGTACGGCTCGCCGGCGCCGGCCCGCACCGCCTGCGGCGGCAGCCGGTCGCCGGGCAGCGCCGGCACCGGCAGGAAGGCCATCTCGAAGCCGGCCGGGGTGATCGCGACCATCTCGTTCTCCAGCCAGGAGCCGCAGGGGATGAAGGCGGCCCGGCCCTGGCACCAGGCGGTCTGCGCCTCGGTGTGGGTCATCCCGTTGGTGCCGGGCAACAGGTAGTCCTGCTGCACCAGTTGCTGGAAGGCGTCGACCCCGGCGAGCACGGCCGGCTCGTCCCAGGCGGTCGGGTCGAGGGCGTCGATCCGGGCCACCAGGTCGGGGCCGCCCTGCTTGGCGATCAGGTCCAGGATCAGCACGTTCAGGTAGGTCGGGTAGCGGCCCTGGTGGCAGAAGGGGGCGATGCCGGACTGCCGGATGGTGCCGCAGAGCGCGATGAACTCCTGCCAGCCGGTGGGCGGGCGCCAGCCGCGGTCGCGGAAGAGCCGGGCCGAGTACCAGAGGCCGTAGACGCTGTACACGTAGTTGAGCGCGTACATCCGGCCCTCGAGGCTGCCCTGCTCGACGGTCCCGGGCAGCAGCACGTCGCGGATCCGGCGGGTCGGGTCGTCCCGGTAGGGCGCGTCCAGCAGCACGGTGAGGTCGGTCAGCTGCCCGGCGCGCTGGAGCACGTCGAGCTTCATCTGCTGGGCGCCCGAGTCGTCGATGACGTCCGGCGGGCTGCCGGCGTTGAACCGCGGCTGGAGCTTGCCGCTGATCTCCTGGGTGGCCAGGTGGCTGACCCTGGCCGCGGGGAAGGCCCGGCGGTAGACGGCCTCGTTGGCCCGGGCGTAGGCGTCGCCGTAACCGCCGGCGAAGACCACCACGTCAAGTGGCGCGCCGGGGTCGACGCCGAAGGGGTTGGCGGCCGAGCCGGTGGTCGGCACGCCGCTGACCCGGCCGCCGCCCGAGCCGCCGGCGGCGCAGCCGGCGAGCAGGGGACCGGCGGCGGCCAGCGCGGTGGCGGCGGTGGCGCGCCGCAGCAGGTCGCGGCGGCCGGGGTCGGCTGCGGAGGCCGCTGGGCCCATGGGCGCACTCCCGCCGCTCGGTGTCCGGTCTCGCACCCTAACCCGGCCCGGAACGCGGGCGACCGGACGCGCGCCCGCACCCACTCGAACGGGTGAGGGGCGGGTGGTGGCAGCGCGCCGGGGGCGGGCGGTGGCAGCGGGCTCGGGGCGGGCGGGGCCGCCGGGTCCGGCACAGGCGCTGGCAGCGGGCCCGGGGCGGGCAGCGGGCCGGGGCGGGCGGCCTCAGTGCACCGGCATCCGGCTGCTCAGGGTGGCCACCCCGTCACCGGTCAGGTGGGTCAGGCCGGCGGGCCGGCCGGTGATCGCCAGCAGCAGCTCCAGCATCGGCCCGCTGACCTCGGTGCCCGGTACCGCCTGACCGGCGGACCAGTCGGCGTCGGTCGCGGTCAGGTGCAGTCCGGCCACCCGTTTCTTGCCGCCGATCAGCAGGTTGGACCCGCGGTAGAAGTCGGCCAGCCGGGTCAGCGCCTGCGGCGGATAGCTGTGCTCGATGCCGAGCGGGCGCCGGATGTCCTCGGCGTGCACCACGGTCTCGCCCAGCCAGCTCTCCACCGGGCCCGGCGGGTGGTCGGTCGCGTCGATCTGCTCGGCGAAGGCCTGCAGGGTGGTGGCCGGGCGGCCGTGGGTCAGCTCGCGGATCTCCCGGTCGGTCATCACGTCGAAGCGGAACCGGGCGCGGGCCATCTTGCCGAAGAAGGCCGGCGGGGTCATCCGGGCGGTGGCGGCCAGGTGCGCCAGGGTGTCGCGGACCGTGCGTCCCGCGCAGAGCGAGAAGACGGTCCACTGCTCGGGGGCCAGCTGCTGCACGTCGGCGAGCAGCGCGCGCCGCTCGGCGTGGATCAGCGACCAGGTGTCGGAGGAGTCGGATCGCGTCGCCATACCCCCGGAATAGCACAGATGGCGGGACGGCACAGCCGACGGGAACGGCAGGGGCCGCGCTCCCCACGAAGGGAAGCGCGGCCCGGGTGCCGGTGCGGGGCTGGTCAGCCGTTGATCAGGCTGCGCAGCACGTACTGCAGGATGCCGCCGTTGCGGTAGTAGTCCGCCTCACCGGGGGTGTCGATGCGGACCACCGCGTCGAATTCGAGCTCGCCCGCCTTGACCTTGACGGTCGCCGGGGTGCGGCCCTCGTTCAGCTCGGTGACGCCGGTGATGGAGAAGGTCTCCTCGCCGGTCAGGCCCAGGCTGTCGGCGTTCTGGCCCTCGGGGAACTGCAGCGGCAGCACGCCCATGCCGATCAGGTTCGAGCGGTGGATGCGCTCGTAGGACTCGGCGATGACGGCCTTGACGCCGAGCAGCGCGGTGCCCTTGGCCGCCCAGTCGCGGGACGAGCCGGAGCCGTACTCCTTGCCGGCCAGGACGACCAGCGGGATGCCGGCGGCCTGGTAGTTCTGCGAGGCGTCGTAGATGAACGACACCGGCGCGTCGGCCTGGGTGAAGTCGCGGGTGTAGCCGCCCTCGGTGCCCGGCGCGATCTGGTTGCGCAGGCGGATGTTGGCGAAGGTGCCGCGGATCATCACCTCGTGGTTGCCACGGCGCGACCCGTAGGAGTTGAAGTCGCGCTTCTCCACGCCGTGCTCGGTCAGGTACTGGGCGGCGGGCGTACCGGCCTTGATGTTGCCGGCCGGGGAGATGTGGTCGGTGGTGACCGAGTCGCCCAGCTTGGCCAGCACGCGGGCGGCGGCGATGTCGGTCACCGGGCTCGGGGTCTGGGCCATGCCCTCGAAGTACGGGGGCTTGCGGACGTAGGTGGACTCGGCGTCCCACTCGAAGGTGTTGCCGGTCGGGACCGGGAGCGACTGCCAGCGGTGGTCACCGGCGAAGACGTCCGCGTAGTCCTTGGCGAACATGTCCTGGTCGATCGAGGCGGCGACCACGTCGGCCACCTCCTGCTCGGACGGCCAGATGTCGGCGAGGAAGACGTCGTTGCCGTCGGCGTCCTGGCCCAGGGCGTCCTTGGTGATGTCGACGCCCATGTTGCCGGCGATGGCGTAGGCGACCACCAGCGGCGGGGACGCCAGGTAGTTCATCTTGACGTCCGGGTTGATCCGGCCCTCGAAGTTGCGGTTGCCGGAGAGCACCGAGACGACCGCGAGGTCGGCCTCGTTGACCGCGGCGGAGACCTCCTCGGGCAGCGGGCCCGAGTTGCCGATGCAGGTCACGCAGCCGTAGCCGACCAGGTTGAAGCCCAGCTTCTCCATGTAGGGGAGCAGGCCGGCCTTCTCGTAGTAGTCCATGACGACCTTGGACCCGGGGGCCAGGGTGGTCTTGACCCAGGGCTTGACGTGCAGGCCCTTCTCCACGGCCTTCTTCGCCAGCAGGGCGGCGCCCAGCATGACGGAGGGGTTGGAGGTGTTGGTGCAGGAGGTGATCGAGGCGATCACCACGGCGCCGTTGTCGATCTGGTACGACGAGCCGTCAGGGGCGGTGACGGTGGTCGGCTTGGAGGCCTCGGCCGCGTAGGCCGGCAGGACCTCGGCGAACTTCTCGGCGGCCTCGGCGAGCACGACGCGGTCCTGCGGACGCTTCGGGCCGGCGATCGAGGGGACCACGGTGGCCAGGTCCAGCTCCAGGTACTCGGAGTAGACCGGCTCGACCGACGGGTCGTGCCAGAGGCCCTGCTCCTTGGCGTACGCCTCGACCAGGGCGAGCTGCTGCTCGTCGCGGCCGGTGAGCTTCAGGTAGTTGATGGTCTCGACGTCGATCGGGAAGATCGCGCAGGTCGAGCCGAACTCCGGCGACATGTTGCCGATGGTGGCGCGGTTGGCCAGCGGGATCGCGGTGACGCCGGCGCCGTAGAACTCGACGAACTTGCCGACCACACCGTGCTTGCGCAGCATCTCGGTGATGGTGAGCACCAGGTCGGTGGCGGTGGCACCGGCCGGCAGCTGGCCGTTGAGCTTGAAGCCGACCACGCGCGGGATCAGCATGGAGACCGGCTGGCCGAGCATGGCCGCCTCGGCCTCGATGCCACCGACGCCCCAGCCCAGCACGCCCAGGCCGTTGACCATGGTGGTGTGCGAGTCGGTGCCGACGCAGGTGTCGGGGTAGGCCTGGCCGCCCCGGACCATGACCGTGCGGGCCAGGTGCTCGATGTTCACCTGGTGGACGATGCCGGTGCCCGGCGGGACGACCTTGAACTCGTCGAAGGCGGTCTGGCCCCAGCGCAGGAACTGGTAGCGCTCCTTGTTGCGGCCGTACTCGATCTCGACGTTCTGGGTGAACGCGTCCTTGGTGCCGAACTTGTCGGCGATGACCGAGTGGTCGATGACCAGCTCGGCCGGGGCCAGCGGGTTGATCTTGGCCGGGTCGCCGCCCAGCTCCTTCACGGCCTCGCGCATGGTGGCGAGGTCCACCACGCACGGCACGCCGGTGAAGTCCTGCATGATCACGCGGGCCGGCGTGAACTGGATCTCCTGGCTCGGCTGGGCGTCGGCGTCCCAGTTGCCGAGGGCGCGGATGTGGTCGGCGGTGATGTTCGCGCCGTCCTCGGTGCGCAGCAGGTTCTCCAGCAGCACCTTGAGGCTGTAGGGCAGCCGCTCGGAACCCTCGACGGCGGAGAGCTTGAAGATCTCGTACGACTCGTCGCCCACCTGCAGCGAGCTGCGGGCGTCGAAGCTGTTCGCGGACACGACTGACTCCTTCTCGGTCCACCCGGTAAGGTAAGGTAAGCCTTAGCTAAGCTCACCGCGCCGATGATGAAAGGCGTACGCCCCTCGGCAAGTATCTTGATGTCAAGATAAATCCTAGCGTGGAGTTATCTCGATGTCGAGATAAACCATAGTGCATGGGTGGACTGGGAGTGACCTCAGGCGGGCCTGTGGCGCGCCCCACCTGCACGGCGGTTCCGACGGTGGTTTCGACGGCCGTTCCGGCGGCGGTTCCATGGCCGTGTCGGTGGCCGTATTGGTGGCCGTTCCGGCGGCCCCGGGTGGCCCGCACCGGGCGCCGGGCCGCTAGCGTGGGCCCATGATCGTCGTCGATGCGTCCGCCCTGGTGCTCGCGCTGGCCGACCAGGGGGAGCGCGGGGTCGCCGCCCGGGCCGCGCTGGCGGCCGACCCGGAGTGGGCGGCGCCGGAACACCTGCTGATCGAGGTCATGCAGTCGCTGCGCGGGCGCTACCTCGCGCGGGAGAACACCGCCGAGCAGGTCGCGGCGGTGGCGGCCGAGCTGCCCGGGATCGCCTTCCGCAAGGTGGAGCTGGCGCCGCTGCTCGGCCGGATCTGGGAGCTGAAGGACAACCTGACCCCCGACGACGCGGCGTACGTGGCGGTGGCCGAGCTGCTCGGCGCGCCGCTGATCACCGCCGACCTGCGGCTCTCCCGGGCCAGTGGGCCGCGGTGCGAGATCCGCGGGATCACCGGGATCAGCGGGGCGTGATCGGGAGCGGTCGAGGGGCGGACGGAGGGGTCAGCTGCCCAGGGTGGCGACCAGGACGGCCTTGATCGAGTGCATCCGGTTCTCCGCCTGGTCGAAGACGATCGAGTGGGTCGACTCGAAGAGCTCGTCGGTGCACTCCAGCTCGGACATCCCGGTGCTCTCGAAGAGCTGCCGGCCGAGCTCGGTGCCGAGGTCGTGGAAGGCCGGCAGGCAGTGCAGGAACTTGACCTGCGGGTTGCCGGTGGCCCGGACCGTGTCCATCGAGACCTGGTACGGCTTCAGCAGCTCGATCCGCTCCTGCCAGACCTCCTTGAGCTCCCCCATCGAGACCCAGACGTCCGTGTAGAGGAAGTCGACGCCGGCCACCCCTTCGGCCACGTCCCGGGTCAGGGTGATCCGGGCGCCGCTCGCCGCGGCCAGGCCGTCGGCGGCCTTGCGGACCTCCTCGCTCGGCCAGAGCTCCTCGGGCGCGACGATCCTGATGTCCATCCCCAGCAGCGCGCCGGTGATCAGCAGCGAGTTGCCCATGTTGTTGCGGGCGTCGCCGAGGTAGGCGAGCGAGATGTCGGTCAGCGGCTTGCGGCTGTGCTCCCGGATGGTGAGCACGTCGGCCAGCAGCTGGGTGGGGTGCCACTCGTCGGTCAGACCGTTCCAGACCGGCACGCCGGAGTGCTCGGCCAGCTCCTCGACGACCGCCTGGCCGTAGCCGCGGTACTCGATGCCGTCGAACATCCGGCCGAGCACCCGGGCGGTGTCCTTGATCGACTCCTTGTGGCCCAGCTGGGAGCTGCCCGGGTCCAGGTACGTGGTGGCGGCACCCTGGTCGGCGGCGGCCACCTCGAAGGCGCAGCGGGTCCGTGTCGAGGTCTTCTCGAAGATCAGCGCGATGTTCTTGCCGCGCAGCCGGGGCTGCTCGGTGCCGGCGTACTTGGCGGCCTTGAGCTGGGCTGCGAGGTCGACCAGGAAGGTGAACTCCTGCGCCGTGAAGTCGAGCTCCTTGAGGAAGTGCCGGTTCCTGAGGTTCAAGGCCATGGCCGGGCTCCTGGGGACTGGGGACAGCGGGACGGGAAGGCGCAACGGGAGGGGAGGCCCAGCAACACTATACGGGATGATGAATTTCTATGCAGTCACCTGCAGAGAATCGGCCACCCCGGTGAGGTCGGGGTGGCCGATCGGGCTCCGCGAGCCGTGGGTCCGCTCCGCTGGCGCGCCGGTCGCTTCGCGCGGCGGCTCGGCGCTCAGAGCCGGGGGTCGACCGGCTCCGACTCCAGGGCGAGCACCGCGAAGACCGGCTCGTGCACCCGCCAGAGCGGCTCGCCGGCGGCCAGCCGGTCCAGCGCCTCCAGGCCGAGCGCGTACTCGCGCAGGGCGAGCGAGCGCTTGTGGCCGAGGGCGCGCCGGCGCAGCGTGTCGAGGTGCTCGGTGTAGTCCGGGCCGTAGATCAGCCGCAGGTACTCCCGGCCGCGCACCTTGAGCCCCGGCTGCACCAGCCCGCCGGGCCGCCCCTCCCCCGAGGTGCCGCGCACCAGCGAGGCCAACGGCTTGACCACCATGCCCTCGCCGCCGACCGCGGTCAGCTCCTCCCACCAGGCGATGCCCGCAGCGATCGAGGCCTCGTCCGCGGTGTCGACCACCAGCCGGCCGGTGGCGCGCAGCAGCGGCTCGACGTCCGGGTGCTGCTGCGACGGCTGCTGCCCGGTGCTGGGCTGCACGGCCTCGGGCTGCACGGCCTCGGGCTGCCCGGCCCCGGGGCGCGCCGGCTCCTGCTGCTCGCGGACCCAGGCCTCGTCGGCCACCACCAGGCGGTCCAACCAGCCGAGGTGCTCGTCGTGCGGTCGCACCGCGAGGTTGGCCCCCTCGGCGGCCAGCACCTGGAACGGCGCCAGCCGGATGCCGCGCAGCCCCTCGGTGGGCCAGCAGTAGCGGCGGTAGGCAGCGCTGAACGCGTCGGCGTCGGCCGCCCGGCGCCGGTGCCGCTCGGTCAGCTCGGTGAGCCCCTCGATGCCGCGCGCAGCGGTCCGCTCCAGCGCGGCCAGCACCTCGGGCAGCGCCGAACGGGCCGCCGCCCCGACCGCCGCGTACTGACGGCGCAGCAGCTCGACCGCCTTGAGCGACCAGGGCAGCAGCTCCGCGTCCAGCAGCAGCCAGTCGGTGGCCAGCTCGGTGAAGAGACCGGCCCGCTCGGCAGCCGCCCGCACCCGGGCCAGCAACGCCTCGGTCAGCGCGGCGTCACCGAGGAAGGCGCGCCCCGTCCTGGTCCAGATCGCGCCCGGACCAGCGAGGCCGAACCGCCGCTCCAGCGCCTGCTCGTCGCGGGCCACCAGCAGCACCGCTCGGGAGCCCATGTGCTTCTCCTCGCAGACCACCTGCTGCACCCCGTCCGCCCGGTAGGCGAAGAACGCCTCCTCCGGGTGCTCCAGGTGGCCCGGGCGCCGCGAGGTGGCGCTCGGCGCCATGGTGGGCGGCAGGTAGGCGAGCAGCCGCGGATCGAGGGCGAAGCGGCTCATCACCTCCAGCGCGGCGGCGGCGTTCTCCTCCCGGACCGCGACCCGGCCGGCGAGCGAGGTCTCCACCACCCGGCGCCCGGCCACGTCGGCCAGGTCCAGCGGGCGGCCCTCGCGGGCTCCGGGGGCGTCGCTGATCAGCGGCCGGACCGGGGCGTACCACTCCTTCTCGGCCGGCACGCCGACCAGCTCGCGCTCGGGGTAACGCAGCGCGGTCAGGTTGCCGCCGAAGACGCAACCGGTGTCCAGGCAGATGGTGTTGTTCAGGAAGCTCGCCACCGGCACCGGGGTGTGGCCGTAGACCACCAGCGCCTTGCCCCGGTACTCCTCGGCCCACGGGTAGCGCACCGGCAGGCCGAACTCGTCGGTCTCGCCGGTGGTGTCGCCGTAGAGGGCGTGCGAGCGGACCCGGCCGGAGTTGCGGCCGTGGTACCTCTCCGGCAGGCCGGCGTGGCAGACCACCAGCTTGCCGCCGTCCAGCAGGTAGTGGCTGACCAGCCCGCGCATGAAGGTCTGCACCTCGGTGCGGAACTCCTCGGGCTCGGCGGCCAGTTGGTCCAGTGACTCCTGCAGGCCGTGCGCCACGGTGACCTGGCGGCCGCCCAGGGCCCGGCCGAGCTTGTTCTCGTGGTTGCCCGGCACGCAGAGCGCGTGACCGGCCGCCACCATGCCCATCACCAGGCGCAGCACGCCCGGGGTGTCCGGCCCGCGGTCGACCAGGTCACCGACGAAGACCGCGGTGCGGCCCTCGGGGTGCGCGGCGTCCACCGCGCGGCCGTGCTCGTCGCGGGTGATCCGGTAGCCGAGGCGGTGGAGCAGGGTCTCCAGCTCGGACCGGCAGCCGTGGATGTCACCGACGATGTCGAAGGGGCCGGTGAGCTCGCGCAGGTCGTTCCAGCGCTTCTCCAGCACGATCTCGGCGGCCGCCACCTGGGCCGCACCGCGCAGGTGGTGGACCTTGCGGAAGCCCTCGCGCTCCAGCGCGCCGAGCGAGCGGCGCAGCTCGCGGTTCTGCCGCTGGATCACGTGCGCGCCGAAGTCACGGTCGGGGCGGGAGCGGTTGCGCTCGGCGCAGACGCCCGGTGGGACGTCCAGCACGACCGCGATCGGCAGCACGTCGTGGGCCCGGGCGAGGGCGATCAGCTGCTTGCGCGAGTCGGGCTGCACGTTGGTCGCGTCCACCACGGTCAGCCGCCCGGCGGCCAGCCGCTTGCCGACGATGTGGTGCAGCAGCTCGAAGGCGTCCGCGGAGGCCGACTGGTCGTTCTCGTCGTCCGCGACCAGACCGCGGCAATAGTCCGAGGAGATCACCTGGGTGGGGGCGAAGTGCTTGCGGGCGAAGCTCGACTTGCCCGAGCCGCTGGTGCCGATCAACACCACCAGGGAGAGGTCGGTGACCGGCAGCTGCCGGGGCTCGGCAGGCGGTTCGGCGGCAGTGACGGCGGGCTGCGTCGGGTCGCTGGCGGTGGTCATCGGGGCGCACTCCTCTCCGGGGCGGGGGTCGTGGTGGTCGGGCTGGTGGTCGGGGCGGTCGGGCTGGTGGTCGTGATCCGGCTGGTGGGGGTCGGGGCGTGGGCTTCGGCGGCGGCGCGGCCGGTGGGCTGGGCGCCGCGGTGGAACACGGCGAGCTGGGTCGGCGGACCCACCTCCGGGTCGTCCGGGCCGACCGGGCGGAACTCGGCCGTGTACCCGTACCCGGCCGCCACCCGCTCCGCCCAGGCGCGGAACTCCGCCCGGCTCCACTCGAAGCGGTGGTCGGCGTGCCGCACGCGGCCGGCCGGCAGGCTCTCCCAGCGGACGTTGTACTCGGCGTTGGGCGTGGTCACGATCACCGTCGCCGGGTTCGCGGCGCCGAACACCGCGTACTCCAGCGCCGGCAGCCGCGGCAGGTCGAGGTGCTCGATGACCTCGCAGAGCACCGCCGCGTCGTACCCCTTGAGCCGGGCATCGGTGTACGTCAGCGCACCCTGGACCAGACGAACCCGGGCCGCCTGGCGCTCCGACAGCTTCTCCAGCCGGAGCTTGCGGGCGGCGGCGGCCAGCGCACCGGCGGAGACGTCGACCCCGAGCACCTCGGTGATCTGCTTCTCCTTGAGCAGCGCGGCAACCAACTCGCCCTGGCCGCAGCCCAGATCGAGCACCCGGGCGGCGCCCGCCGCGCGCAGCGCCTCGACGATCGCGGTGCGCCGCTGCTGCGCCAGCGGTACCGGCTTCTCGGCCGGCTCCGCGGCGTCGGCCGGGGCCGGGCCGTCCGCGACCGGCTCTGACTCCGGCTCCGCGGCCGGCTGCTGCTCCGAGTCCTCCTGTGTCGGTGCCAGGTCCGGTTCCTGGGGCACGGCGTTGTCCAGGTCCTCGGCCTCGCTGTCGTCGGCCTCGGCGAGCCGGGCCAGCTCCAGCCGGCGCAGCGCCTCGTTCGCCAGCGACCAGCGGCGGTGCAGGTAGCGCCGGATGATCAGGGCCCGCTCCGGGTGGTCCGCGAGCCAGCCCTCCCCGGCGGCGAGCAGCTTGTCCACCTCGTCGGGAGCCACCCAGTAGTGCTTGGCGCCGTCCAGCACCGGCAGCAGCACGTAGAGCTGCTGCAGTGCGTCGGACAGCAGCAGGGTGCCGGTCAGCTCCAGCCGCTGGTAGCGCGACTCCCCCCAGTCCGGGAAGGCCTCGTCCAGCGGGATCGCCGCAGCGGTGACCCGCCAGCCGAGCGGCTCGAGGAGCCGGTGGACCAGGGAGCCCTCGACCGCCGCCTCGCCGCCGCCGACCGCGACCGCCGGGAGCAGCACGGTCAGCTCGCGCGGCTGCTCGGCCAGCCCGGGCCGCAGCTCGCAGACGCCCTTCATGGCCGTCCGGAAGACCGTGCGCAGCGCCACCGCGAGCAGCGAGGAGGCGGCGTACGGGCGGTCGTTGACGTACTGGGAGAGGGCGAAGTCGGGCGAGCCGGCCCGACCCTTGCCGCGGCCGCGCCGGACCAGGGCGATCGGGTCGATGTCCAGCAGCAGCGCGGCCGTGCAGCGCTGCTCGCTCGCCTCGGGGTAGAAGACGTGCGCCTCGCCGTGGGACGTGCTGAAGCGCTGTGCCTTGCCCGGGTGCTTGTGCAGCAGAAAGCCCAGGTCGGTGGCCGGGTGCTCGGCCGTTCCGGTGGTGGAGATCGAGATGAACACCCGGTCGAGTATTCCTGGCAGCCGCGGCCCGAAGCACGTGGTTTTGCGTCGGACGGCGCCGGGGCCCGACCGCTGCCCCGTGGGCGGGCGGCCACCCCGGGCGCGCCGGGGAGACCGGGCGGGCCGCCACACCTGTCCGCTGCCTGGGCGGTTTCGGCAGCACTGGCCGGAATTGGTTACCGTGCACGATGTGACTGCTGAAACGACCTCCGCTCCCGCCCGTGGTGCCGTTGCCGCCGGCCTGGCGACCATCGCCGCCGACGGCACCGTCCTCGACACCTGGTTCCCCGCTCCCGCACTGACCGACCAGCCCGGCCCCTCCGGCACCGTCCGGCTGACCCCCGAGCAGGCCGAGGCCGAGCTCGGCGCCGGCGCCGCCGGGGCGCTGGGCACCGACGACCGGCGCGGCGTCGAGGTCGTCGCCGTGCGCACCACGATCGGCTCGCTGGACGAGAAGCCGCTCGACGCGCACGACACCTACCTGCGCCTGCACCTGCTGAGCCACCGCCTGGTCCAGCCGCACGGCCAGAACCTGGACGGCATCTTCGGCCTGCTCGCCAACGTGGCCTGGACCAGCATCGGCCCGGTGCCGGTGGACCGGGTCGAGCAGACCCGCCTCGCGGTGCGCGCCGGGGGCGGCCAGCTGGCCGTCTACGGGATCGACAAGTTCCCGCGGATGTCCGACTACGTCGCCCCGAGCGGCGTGCGGATCGCGCACGCGGACCGGGTCCGCCTCGGCGCCCACCTGGCGGTCGGCACCACCGTGATGCACGAGGGCTTCGTGAACTTCAACGCGGGCACCCTCGGCACCTCGATGGTCGAGGGCCGGATCAGCGCCGGTGTGGTGGTCGGTGACCACAGCGACGTCGGCGGCGGCGCCTCGATCATGGGGACCCTGTCGGGCGGCGGCAAGCAGGTCGTCTCGGTCGGCCAGCGCTGCCTGCTCGGCGCCAACGCGGGCATCGGCATCGCCCTGGGCGACGACTGCGTGGTCGAGGCCGGTCTGTACGTGACCGCGGGCACCCGGGTCACGCTGCCGGACGGCACCGTCGCCAAGGCGGTCGAGCTGTCCGGGCAGGACAACCTGCTGTTCCGCCGGAACTCGCAGTCGGGCGCGGTCGAGGTGATCGCCCGCTCCGGTTCGTGGGGCGGCCTGAACGCCGATCTGCACGCGCACAACTGACCTCCGACCGGACCGGTCCGCCCGGTCCGGTGCCCGTCGGCCGGTCCGTCCCACGTGGGCCGGCCGACGGGACCACGGTTGACGGCTCCGCTGTGGGCCCCGCCCGGTGCTCCCGCGCCGGGCGGGGCCCACAGTCGTTCCACCGTCCGTGCGCGGGCCGGAAGTCGGCCGCCCGGCGCCCGGGAGCTGCGGCTGCCCGGCCGGTCCGGCGCCATAGTCCAGCGGGCCGCGGCGGAGCAAGCCCGGATCACCCCGGGGACTGAGCCGCCGGACCAGGAGGACCGCATCGGGTGGACGACGGTGACTCGGCGCGGTGAGGGGTCGTTGGAGTGACGGGGTCACACGCCCCCGGCCCGACGTGTCCCGTCGCGTTCCCGAACACCGCACTCCCGAGCTGGAGGGTCCCCCCATGTCCGAGCCCAGGTACGAGGTGCCCGTCGCACCACCGCAGAACCCGACCAAGAGCCTGCTGGAGCAGATGCAGGAGCTGCTCGCCTCGGTCAACGCCGACCTGGCGGACCTGGCCGAGCTGGGCGCCGACCTCGGCCCGGCCCGCGGGGCCGGGCTGGGCCTCGCGCAGCCGGAGCTGCGCGGCGACCGCGAGCCCGCCGGCGGCGCTTCGGCCGACTGGTAGTCCGGTGGCCGGGGCCCGGGCGGCGCGGGCGGTGGCCCGCCGGGCCGGCTCCCGCCCGGCGGGGAGAGGGTGATCACCAGCCGAAGCTCGGGTTCGGCGGGCTCCTCCTCGGGGGCCACCGGATCCGGCTCGGCAGCCGCCGCCGCACCGGCCGCCGCGTCGAGCGCTCCGAGGTCCTCCGTCGAGTCCTCGCCGGGTGGGCCGGCCGGCCCCGTCCGCCGGTTCGGCGGTCGCCCCTGAGGACCGTCCGCCGCAGCCACCGCCGGTCGCGTCGACCGGCACCCGCCCGACCGCTCGGCACCCCGCGCCGCACCGCCCGGCCCGGCGCCCGGCTCAGCTCCCGACTCGGCCACCGGCTCCACCGCTCCCAGCCGGCGCAGCACCCGGAGCAGCTCGACCACCAGCGCGCGGCACTCGGCGGCGGCGTCCAACCCGTCGACGGCGAGCCAGTAGACGCCCTGGGCCGCCGGCTCGGCGGAGTCGGCGACGGCGACCAGCGCCTCGGCGCACTCGGTCAGCAGCAGCCGCAGCTGGTCCAGCACCGGGCCGAGCACGCCGACCCGGCTGAGCCCGTCGGCGCGCCGCGCCGGCGCCCGCTCACCGCTCTCGGGCGACTCGGCGGGGGCCTCCAGCACCGCGGCGGCGTGCACCCCGGCCCGGGCCAGCAGCCGGGCCACGGTGGCCGCCTCCTCGACCGGATGGCCACCGAGCCGCTCGCCCAACGCCTCGGCCAGCGAGGCCGCCTGCCGGCACTCGGACAGCACGTCCGGGACGGTACGGGCCTCGGCGAGCGCGTGGCGGGTGGTCTTGATCAAACGCAGTGCGTCCATGGCGGCGGCCTGCCCTTCACTCCTGACGGGGCCTCGGGCCGTTCCGTTGAACGGCCCGTCAGGAGTCGAGGGTGCGACCGGCCGGCCCCTCCCGGGCCCGACCGTCGCAAAGCTGTGGACAACCCCGGGGTTGTGGACAGTTGCCCTCACCCGTCCGCCGCAATAGTCCGAAAAGCGACGCCGCCCGCGTCACTCGGCTGACGCCGTCCGCGTCACTCCGCCGGTGCCGCCGGGAACCGCAGCTCGTTCCGGTCGATCTTCTCGTCCAGCGCGGTCAGCGGGTCCACCCCGACCGCCGTGCAGAACTGGACCAGGTAGGCCAGCACGTCCGCCACCTCGTCCCGCACCCGGTGCGCGCTGTCCGGGTCCTCCATCACCGCGGCCGCCTGCTCCGGAGTGAGCCACTGGAAGATCTCCAGCAGCTCCCCGGCCTCGACGGTGAGCGCCGCCGCGAGGTTCTTCGGCGTGTGGAACGGCTCCCAACGGCGTGCCGCGGCGAACTCGCTCAGCCGGCCGGCCAACTCGGCCAGGCTGGGCACGGCGGTGGTGGTGGACGGTCCGTCCGCCTGCTCGGCGGACTCGCGGTTCGGTGCTGCCTGCGGGGATGCGTGCTCGGTCACAGTTCCAGGTCTACCGCATCCTCCGCCCCGGCCGTGTCGGCGTCCCCGTCCGGGCCGGCGGGCTGGGCCGGGACCCGGGTGGCCGGGCGCAGCACGCTGTGCCCGCTCATCGGGTCCCGCCGGCACTCCACCAGGTCGATCAGCTCCACCTGGTGCGCCGCCACCGGGTCCTGCAGCGCGGCCACCAGGCGGAGCTGCTCCCGGTCGCACATCTCCCGGGCCAGCCGCAGCAGCGAGGCGGTCTGCTCGGTGCCCAGGCCCGCCCCGAGGTCCTCGGCGAGCACGGTGAGCTGGCGCCGGGCCCACGGCACCTCGAGCGCCGGGTCGACGTCCAGCACCCCGGCCCCGGTCAGCAGCACCGCGGCGAAGGCGAGCAGCCGCAGCATCCCGTCCGAGGCCTGGTCGGCGCCGGTCCGCCCGAGGACGCCCTCGTCGAAGACCGCGAGCAGCCGCTCCTGCGACTGGGTGCAGCGCCGGGCCACGTCCAGGCCGAGCAGCGGGTGCGGGGCGGCACTCTGCACGGCCTTCAGCAGCCGGCCGTACCGGCGGGTGCACTCGCCCTGCAGCCGCCCCAGCACGGCGGACACGTTGGCGGCGCTGGACAGCAGCCGGGCCTGCGGGTCGGCGGGGACCCAGTCGCGCATCAGCGCCGGGACCGGGTGCACCGGGAAGACCTCGCGCAGCGCGGTGAGCAGTTGTTCGGCGGCGGCCAGCACGGTGCGCTCGCCGGGCGAGGACCCGGCCACCCGCAGCGGGATCTGGGTGGTGATCAGGCTGCCGCTGGGGAACGGGGCCCGGATGTCGCCCTGGCGGGTGTCGTTGTGCCAGCTGACGTTGACCCGCCCGCCCGCGACGTCCTGCTCCCCGGTCTCCACCAGGGTCTGCCCGTCGCAGGCCAGCCACTCGCGGGCCACCCGGACCCGACCGTCGGTGCGGATGACCAGTTCCAGCCGGATCTGGCCGACGGAGGAGCGGACGGTGCAGCCCAGGATGATCGCGTTGCGCCCGTGCGGGACGCAGCCGAGCAGGCCGCCGCGGACCGGGGCGGCCAGCGGGCCGCCGACGCCGCCGATGCCGTCCAGCGAGGGGCCGATCTCCTCCCCCAGGGCCAACCGGGAGAGCACCGCCAGGGCGTCCAGGGCGTTCGACTTGCCGACCCCGGAGGGACCGTGGAGCACGGTGAGCGGGGCGAGCGGCAGGGCGGCGCGGCGGAAGGACTTGAAGGAGGTCAGGCGCAGTTCCTCGACCGTCGGTCGCAACACGGAGGGCCGGGGCTCGACCGTGGCGGCGCGGCCGAGCGCGGTCGCCCGCCCGGCGGCGGGCGCCGGTTGGCTGCGGCTCGGGGCCGCCTGGCCGCGCACCGGGGTGGTCCGGCTGCGGGCCGCCGGCTCCTGAGCGCGGGCCGGGCGCTGCGCGAGCTCGCCGGCCCCCGGGGTGCCCGGGCCGGTCGCGGGAGTGCTCTTGGGAGTCGTCAGGGGGCTGGTCACCGAGCCGACGCTACTGACGATCATGCGACCCGAGCCGGGCAGAAACGTGCCTGCGCACGGCGATTCATCCCATCGGGGAGCCAGCGCGACACCGGAAGTCGACCAGGCCGCCGATCCCGGCCCGCCCCCTCAGCCCCGGCCGGCCCGCTCAGTCCTGGCCGCTCAGTCCCGGTCCGCCGCCCGGTAGACCGCCACCCGCACCGAACCGGTGACCGCCACCGGTTCGGGCAGCCCGGCCAGCCCCGCCGCCAGCCGGGCCGGCTCGGTGTGCCAGGCGTTCGGCCCCATCCCGACCACCTCCGCCGCGTCCCGGTGGGAGAGCGCCAGCGCGAACTCCACCTCCCGCGAGGAGACCGGGGTGAGCCAGGGGCTGAGCTTCTGGTCGATCCGCCGGTCCTTCTCCTCGTCCACCGAAAGCAGGCCCAGCGCCCCGACCAGTTCCCCGAGGTGGCGGGTGGTGGGCGAGACCAGCAGCAACCGCCCGCCGGGGCTCAGCACCCGGTGGATCTCGGCGCCGTTGCGCGGTGCGAAGACGTTGAGCACCAGGTCGGCGCAGCCGGCGGCGAGCGGCAGCGGCCGCCAGGCGTCGCAGACCACCGCGCCCGCCCGCGGGTGCGCCTTGGCCGCTCGGCGCAGCGCGAACTTGGAGATGTCGAGCGCCGCGCCCGCCGCACCGGGCAGCGCGTCGAGCACCTGGGCGAGGTAGTGGCCGGTACCGGCACCGAGGTCGACCACCAGGCCCGGGCCGGGGTCCGGGGCGAAGCAGGCCGCGGCGGCCTCGGCGAGGGCCGCGGCGATCGGGCGGTAGTGGCCGGCGGCCAGGAAGTCGGCCCGGGCGGCGACCATCTCCGCGGTGTCGCCGGTCCCGGTGTGCGCGTCACCGGGGAGCAGGCTGACGTACCCCTGCTTGGCGAGGTCGAAGGCGTGCCCGCCGGGGCAGCGCAGGGTGCGCCCGGTCGCGTCCAGGACGAGGCCGAGCGCGCAGTGGGGGCAGGTCAGGTACCGCTCGATGTCCCGGAGCACCGCCCCACCCTAGCCGCGCCGGGACCGGCCCGGCGTTTGGAATTGTTTTTTGGTTTATTTCTTCCCCCCCTTTCCTGGTCTTTTTCCCCCCCCCCCCCTCTTCCCCCC
>NZ_JBNQTI010000113.1:0-10312 GCF_050325825.1 Kitasatospora sp. LaBMicrA B282 | reverse complement strand
GTGGGGTCGGTTGGGGGGTTATTCGATTTCCTGGGACACCGCCCCACCTTGGTCGGTTCGGGCCTGGCCAGGCTTGGTGCGTCGGCCGGCGCACCGCCCCCTCACTCGGTGTCGGAGTCGTCGTCCCCGTCCTCGCCGGGCACCCCTTCGCCGGCGGCCTCGTCGACCACCCAGCCGTTCAGCCGCTCGGCCACGCCGTCCACGCCGAGCCGCCCCTCGCGGATCGCGCGGGCCAGGCTGCGCACCTCGCGGGCGGTGGTGGCCACGTGGCAGCCGCTGGCCACCAGGTAGGCGTAGGCGCAGGCGGTGGCGAAGAGTTCGTTGGTGCGCTCCAGGGCCGGGACCCGGATCAGTTGGTGCATCAGGGCGGCGGCCCGGTCCTGCGGTTCGGGGTAGACGGCGATGTCGAAGATCTCCGCCTGGTGGCGGGTGATGGCCGCCAGCAGCGAGCCGTAGTCGGTCACCTGCGGGTCGCCGGGGGTGTACTGCTCGGCTGTCATGAGCAGCCAGGAGAGGTCGACCGCCAGCTTCAACGGCGTGCGCCCTGCCGCTCGTCGGCCGTCGAGTGCTCGCCGAACTCGGCGAGGAACTCGCTCTCGTACTCCTTCATGAACTGGGCCGCCGCGTCGACGAAGCGCAGTCCGGCCTCGCCCATGTCCTGCTGGACGAGCCTCTCGATGTACTGGTTCATGCTGATCCCCTGCTGTTCCGCCCGCTCGCGGGCCATCTCAGCGGTGGTGGCGTCCACCCGCACGTTGAGCTGCTTCTTACCCATGCAATCGAAGCTAGCGCTCATGTGCTAGCACCACAAGGGCGCGCGCGGCCTCGCCGCGCGCGCCCCCGTCGAGCCCCTGTTCGCCGCTCACACCACCGCGGTCGGGCCGCTCCGGCGGCGCAGGTAGACCGCCCAGGTCAGCAGCAGGCAGAGCGCGTAGTAGCCGAGGAAGACCAGGTAGGCGTCGTCCCCCTGATGGTCAGCCAGGAAGGCCTGCCGGAAGGCCAGGTTGACCAACACCCCGCCGAAGGCGCCGATCGCGCCCGCCAGCCCGATCACCGCCGCGGTGCGGCGGGTGGCCAGCCGCTCGGCGGCCGCCGGGTCGGCTCCGTCGGCCACCGCCCGGGCCGCCCGGGCGCGGAACAGCGCCGGGATCATCTTGTAGGTGGAGCCGTTGCCGAGCCCGCTGAGCACGAACAGCGCCACGAAGCCGGTCAGGAAGAGCGGCAGCGAGTGCCGCTGCGAGGCCACCAGCACCAGCCCCGCGCCCGCGGCCATCGCCACGAAGGTCCCGCAGGTCACCCGGGCGCCGCCCAGCCGGTCGGCCAGCAGGCCGCCGAGCGGGCGGGCCAGCGAGCCGAGCAGCGGACCGAGGAAGGTCAGCCCGGCGGCCTTGACCGGGGTGTCGAACTGCTGGTGGAACTGCACCTGGAGGACCTGCCCGAAGGCGAACCCAAAGCCGATGAACGAGCCGAAGCTGCCCAGGTAGAGCACCGAGAGCAGCCAGGTGTGCGGCTCCCGGGCCGCCTCGCGCAGGGCGCCGCGCTCGGGCCGGGGCAGCGCCAGGTTGTCCATCCGCAGCGCCGCGGCCAGCGCGGCGAGCACCACCAGCGGCAGGTAGACCAGCACCAGCAGCCGCGGCCGGGCGGCCCCCGCGGTGGCCAGCACCAGCAGCCCGAGCAGCTGGACCGCCGGCACCCCCAGGTTGCCGCCGCCCGCGTTCACGCCGAGCGCCCAGCCCTTGAGCCGCTGCGGGTAGAAGGCGTTGATGTTGGCCATCGAGGAGGCGAAGTTGCCGCCGCCCACCCCGGCCAGCGCCGCCAGCGCGAGCAGCGTGCCGTAGGAGACGCCGGGGCGCAGCAGCAGCCCGGTCAGCCCGAGCGGCACCAGCAGCAGCAACGCGCTGAACACCGTCCAGGTGCGCCCGCCGAACCGGGCCACCGCGAAGGTGTAGGGGATCCGCAGCACCGCGCCGACCGCCGTGGGCACCGCGGTGAGCAGGAACTTCCCGGACGCGTCGAGGTGGTACCCGGGGCCGAGGAAGAGCACCAGCGCCGACCAGAGGCTCCAGACCGAGAAGCCGATGTGCTCGGTGAGCACCGAGTGGACCAGGTTGCGCCGGGCGATCCGGTGGCCGCCGCCCGCCCAGAAGGCGGTGTCCTCGGGATCCCAGTGCTCGATCCGGCCGGCCGCCCGGGCGGGGGCGAGCGCCGGGGCGGCCGCGCTCACCGGGCCACCGCCGCCCGGCGGGTCGCAGCCGCGCGGTGCGGAGCCGCGGTCGCAGCCCGGTGCGGCGGGACGTGCCCGGACCCGGGGTGACCCGACTCGGCCAGCCGCACCGGCCAGACCCGCAGGTCCGCCGGGCTGCCGTCGGGCGCGGTCGGCTCGTCCAGGCAGCGCCCGGTGTGCAGCTCGAAGGCCTGCTTGAGCAGTGGCGAGACCACCACCGGCAGGTCGCCGCGGCTGCCGACCAGCCCGCGGGAGATCACGTAGGCACCGGTGAACGGGTCGCGGTTGGCCAGGGCGTGCAGCGCGCCGCCGCGGGTGCGGAAGAGGGCCACCTGCTCGCCGCCGAGCAGCACCGCCACGCCGCGGCCGGGCATCAGGTCCTGGTAGTCGCAGACGGCCTGCCAGTGCTGCCCGTCGTGCACCTCGACCCGCTGCGGGGCCTGCTGCGCCTGGGCGTCGGACGGGGTCCGGCCGGTCTGCACGGTCATGGCGGTCATCGGGACAGCACCTCCAGGGTGAGGCCGGCCTCTTCGGGGCGGGCCGGGCGGATCTGGTCGCGCTCCGCGACGAAGCGCACCGTGGGGTCGGGCGTACCGGGGGCGTTGGCGAAGGAGACGAAGCGCCGCAGCCGGTCCGGGTCGGCCAGGGTGGCCTGCCACTCGTCCTCGTAGGTCTCGACGTGCCGGGCCATCAGCTCGTCCAGCTCGGCGCAGATGCCCAGCGAGTCGTCCATGACCACGGCCCGCAGGTGGTCCAGGCCGCCGTCCAGCCGCTCCAGCCAGGAGGCGGTGCGCTCCAGGCGGTCGGCGGTGCGGATGTAGAACATCAGGAAGCGGTCGATGGTGCGCAGCAGGGTCTCGCGGTCCAGGTCGGCGGCCAGCAGGTCGGCGTGCCGGGGGGTCATGCCGCCGTTGCCGCCGACGTAGAGGTTCCAGCCCTGGGCGGTGGCGATCACGCCGAAGTCCTTGCTCTGCGCCTCCGCGCACTCGCGGGCGCAGCCGGAGACCGCGGACTTGAGCTTGTGCGGCGCCCGCAGGCCCCGGTAGCGCAGCTCCAGCTCGATCGCCAGCGCCACCGAGTCCTGCACGCCGTAGCGGCACCAGGTCTGCCCGACGCAGGACTTGACCGTCCGCAGCGCCTTGCCGTACGCGTGGCCGGACTCGAAGCCGGCCGCCACCAGGCGGTGCCAGATCTGCGGCAGCTGGTCGACGGTGGCGCCGAACAGGTCGATCCGCTGGCCGCCGGTGATCTTGGTGTACAGGCCGTAGTCCCGGGCGATCTCACCGATCACGATCAGCTTCTCGGCGGTGATCTCGCCGCCGGGGATCCGCGGCACCACCGAGTAGGAGCCGTTGCGCTGCAGGTTGGCCAGGAAGTGGTCGTTGGTGTCCTGCAGCGCGGCCTGCTCGCCGTCCAGCACGTGCCCGTTGCCCAGGCTGGCCAGGATCGAGGCGACGGTCGGCTTGCAGACCTCGCAGCCCTCACCGCGGCCGTGCTCGTCGAGCAGCCGGCTGAAGGAGGTGATGCCCTTGACCCGGACGATCTCGTAGAGCTCGGCCCGGGTGTGCTCGAAGTGCTCGCAGAGCCCACGGGCCACCTCGACGCCGGCCGACTCCAGCTCCTGGTCCACCAGCGAGCCGACCAGCTTGATGCAACTGCCGCACCCGCTGCCGGCCTTGGTGCACTTCTTCACCTCGGCCAGGGTGCGCAGCCCCTGCTCGGAGACCGCGGCCCGGATCGTCCCCTTGCTGACGTTGTGGCAGGAGCAGACCACCGCCTCGTCCGGCAGCTCCAGCTGACCGCCGCCGCCCGCCGCCGCCGGCAGCAGCAACTGCTCGGCCGGCACCGTGAGTTCGGCGCGGCTGACGGCGAGCGGGCGGAGCACCGGGTAGCTGGCGGCGTCCCCGACCAGCACCCCGCCGAGCAGCCGACCGTCCGGGCCGACCACCAGCTTCTTGTAGACCCCGGCCCGGCTGTCGCTGTAGAGCACCTCCAGCGCGCCCTCGGTACCGCCGAGCGCGTCGCCGAAGCTGGCCACCTCCACGCCCAGCAGCTTGAGCTTGGTGGAGGTGTCCGCGCCGGTGAACTCCCCACTGCTGCCGACGAGTCCACGGGCCACCGTCTCGGCCATCGAGTAGCCGGGGGCGACCAGCCCGTAGACCCGCCCGTCCACCGCGAGCGCGCACTCGCCGATCGCCCAGATCCGCTCGTCCGCAGTGCGGCACTGCGCGTCCACCACGATGCCGCCGCGCTCGCCGACCGGCAGGCCGCACTCGCGGGCCAGTTGGTCGCGCGGGCGCACCCCGGCGGAGAAGACCACCAGGTCGACGTCGAGCTCGGAGCCGTCGGAGAGCGCCATCGCCCGCACCCGGCCGGCCGCGTCGGTCTCGATCCGCTGGGTGCCGGCGCCGGTGTGCACCCGCACGCCCAGCTCCTCGATCTTGCGGCGCAGCAGCGCTCCACCGCCGTCGTCCACCTGCAGGGCCATCAGCCGCGGCGCGAACTCCACCACGTGGGTGGTCAGGCCCAGCGCCTGCAGCGCACCGGCCGCCTCCAGGCCGAGCAGGCCGCCGCCGACCACCGCGCCGGTCCGGGCGCTGCCGGCCGCCGCCTTGATCGCCTCCAGGTCCTCGATGGTGCGGTAGACGTGGCAGCCGGTCGCGTCGTGGCCGGGCACCGGCGGCACGAACGGGTAGGAGCCGGTGGCCAGCACCAGGGCGTCGTAGCGCAGTTCGGCGCCGGAGCGGGTGGTGACGGTGCCCGCCGCCCGGTCGATCGCCGTCGCCGGGTCGCCCAGCCGCAGCTCGATGCCGTGCTCGGCCAGGAACCCCGGCGGGCAGAGCGAGAGTTCCTCCGCACTGGTGCCGGCGAACCAGGAGCTCAGGTGCACCCGGTCGTAGGCGGGGCGCACCTCCTCGGCGAGCACGGTGACCCGCCACGGCAGCGGTGCGCCGGCCGGCGACTGCTCGACCAGGGCTTCCAGGAAACGCTGTCCGACCATGCCATGGCCGACCAGCAGCAGATCCTTCACGGTCACGGGCTTGCTCCTCGGGGTGGTTCGACGGGCGGGTGGTGCCCGAGCGGGCGGGATGGGGGGTCAGCGGACCGTCAGCAGCGAGAGCGGGTCCGCCGGCAGCGGGTCGTCCCGCTCGTAGGCGCGGGTCAGGGCGCCGACCGTGGCCAGGTCGCCCAGCAGGATGCCGCCGACCAGCCGGTCGCCGCGCAGCACCAGCTTCTTGTAGGAACCGCGGGTCGGGTCGGCCAGCCGCAGCACGTCGGTGCCCGGCTGCTCCTCGCCGACCTCGCCGAAGGCGGCGTACTCCAGCGGCCCGGCGCTGAGCCGGGCCAGCGGGCGGGAGCCGGTGTAGCCGGCCGGCGCCCCGGCCAGCTGGGCGGCCAGCGCCTCGGCCTGCTCCCAGGCGGGACCGGCCAGGCCGTGCACCGCGCCGCGGTGCTCGGCGCAGTCGCCGATCGCGTACACCCCGGGGGCCGAGGCGGCCAGCCGGTCGTCCACCAGGACGCCGTTGCCGACCGCCAGCCCGGAGGCGTAGGCCAGCCCGGTGCGCGGGCGGACCCCGCAGGCGAGCACCACCAGGTCGGCCTCCAGCGTGCGACCGCCGACCAGCTGCACCCCGGTGACCCGGTCCGCGCCGAGCAGCGCCCGGGCCCGGCTGCGCAGGTGGCTGACCACCCCGAGCGCGGCCAGGGCGCGGCCGAACGCCTGGCCCGCCGCCTCGTCCAGCTGGCGCTCGATCAGGTGCGGGCCCTGGTGCACGATCTGCACCCGCAGGCCGAGCGCCGCCAGCGCCCGGGCGGTGCTGACGCCGAGCACCCCGCCGCCGATCACCACCGCGCGCTCGGCCCGGCCGGCGTCCTCGACCAGGGCGGCACAGTCGGCCAGCGTGCGGAACACGTGCACGCCCCGCTTGAGCCCGCAGGCGCCGTGCAGTCCGCGCAGGGTCGGCAGCACCGGGTTCGCCCCGGTGGCCAGCACCAGGGTGTCGAAGCCGGCCAACTGACCGCCGGTCAACGTCAGTTCACGGCGGACCAGGTCCACCGCCCAGACCTCGTGACCGGTGCGCAGCGCCACCTCGCGGCCGTACGGCAGCGCGATCGCCTCCGGGTCGTAGTGGCCGGCCAGCACCTCGGCGAGCAGCACCCGGTTGTAGGGCCCGCGCGGCTCGGCGCCGTACAGCGTCACCTCGGCGGCGCCGCCCAGCTCCCGGTACCGCTCGGCGAACCGCGCCCCGGCCAGCCCGGCACCCACCACGGCGATCCGCCCGCCGCCGCCCGCCCCGGTCATCGGACCGGCTCCACCGGCAGCGCCCGCTCCACCCGGACCGCGCAGACCTTGAACTCCGGCATCTTGGAGACCGGGTCCAGCGCGGGGTTGGTGAGCGAGTTGGCCCGGCCGGGACCGGCCCAGTGGAAGGGCATGAAGACCGTGTCGGGCCGGATGGTGTCGGTGATCCGGGCCGGCGCCACCGCCCGGCCGCGCCGGCTGGTCACCACCAGCGCCTCCCCCTCGGCCACCCGCAGCCGCTCGGCCAGCTGCGGGTGCAGCTCCACGAACGGCCCCGGCGCGGCCCGCCGCAGCTCGGGCACCCGGCGGGTCTGCGCCCCGCTCTGGTACTGGGCCAGCACCCGGCCGGTGGTCAGGTAGAGCGGGTAGGCCGGATCGGGCTCCTCGGCCGCGGGGCGGTGCGAGACCGCGGCGAACCGGGCCCGGCCGTCGGGGGTGGCGAAGCGGTCCAGGAAGAGCCGCGGGGTGCCGGGGTGCTGCTCGCTCGGGCAGGGCCAGAAGACGCCGTCGGTGGCCCGGATCCGCGGGTAGCTGATCCCCGCGTAGTCCGCCGGGCCGCCGGCCGAGGCCCGGCGCAGCTCGGCGAAGGCCTGCTCGGCGTCGGTCGGGAACCCGGTCGGCACGCCGAGCCGGTCGGCCAGCCCGTGCAGCGCCGCCAGGTCGCCGCGCACCCCCGGCGGCGGGGCGAGCGCGGCCTGCCGCAGGATCACCCGGCCCTCCAGGTTGGTCAGCGTGCCGGTCTCCTCCGCCCAGTGCGCGGCCGGCAGCACCACGTCGGCCAGCTGGGCGGTCTCGGAGAGCACCAGGTCGCTGACCGCCAGGAAGTCCAGGGAGCGCAGCCGCTCGGTGATCCGGCCGGCCGCCGGGGCCGAGACCACCGGGTTGGAACCCATCAGCAGCAGCGCGCGGGCGCCCTGCGGGGTGCCGAGGGTGTCCAGCAGCTCGTAGGCCGAGCGGCCGGGGCCGGGCAGTTCGGCGGCGGGGATCCCCCAGACCTCGGCCAGGTGGGCGCGGGCGGCCGGGTCGGTGATCGAGCGGTAGCCGGGCAGCTGGTCGGCCTTCTGGCCGTGCTCGCGCCCGCCCTGGCCGTTGCCCTGGCCGGTCAGGCAGCCGTAGCCGGAGCCGGGGCGCCCCGCCTTGCCCAGCGCCAGGCAGAGGTTGATCCAGGCGCGCACCGTCTCGGTGCCCTTGCTCTGCTGCTCCGGGCCGCGCGCGGTGAGCAGGATGGCCCGCTCGGCACCGGCGAACCGGGCCAGCGCGGCCCGCAGCTGCGCCAGCGGCACGCCGGTCAGCCGCTCCACCCGGGCCGGCCAGTGCGCCATCGCCGCGGTGCGGGCGGCCTCGAAGCCGGTGGTGCGCTCGGCGATGAAGGCCTCGTCCAGCCGGCGCTCGGCGATCGCCAGGTGCAGCAGGCCCAGGGCGAGCGCGAGGTCGGTGCCCGGGACCGGCTGCAGGTGCAGGTCGGCCTGCTCGGCGGTGCGGGTGCGGCGCGGGTCGACCACGATCAGGGTGCCGCCGCGCTCGCGCAGTTCGCGGAAGTAGCGCAGCGCGGGCGGCATGGTCTCGGCCGGGTTGCCGCCGACCAGCAGCACGCAGTCGGCCCGGGCGACGTCGGCCAGCGGGAACGGCAGGCCGCGGTCCAGGCCGAAGGCCTCCTTCTGCGCGGCGGCGGCCGAGGACATGCAGAACCGGCCGTTGTAGTCGATGTTCGGGGTGCGCAGCACCACCCGGGCGAACTTGCCGAGCAGGTAGGCCTTCTCGTTGGTCAGCCCGCCCCCGCCGAAGACCCCCACCGCCGCCCGCCCGTACTGCTCGCCGGCCGCCCGCAGGCCCTGCGCCGTCCGGTCCAGCGCCTCCTCCCAGGAGGCCGCCCGCAGCTCGCCGCCCTTGTGCTCGCGCACCAGCGGCTCGGTCAGCCGCAGCGCCGGGTCGAGCAGCGCGGCGGCGCTCTGGCCCTTGCCGCACAGCGCCCCGCGGTTGACCGGGAAGTCGGGCCGTTCCAGCACCCGCACGCCGGCGGGTGACGCGGCGACGCGCATCCCGCACTGCAGCGAGCAGTACGGGCAGTGGGTGTCGGTGGTCGTCATGCCGTTGAGCTTCGGCCGTCGCCGTTACACCGCGAGGTCACCTCTGTTGCGCCCGCGGTACGTCCTGCTCACCGCGGGCGGCGCCCAGGGTGACCCGGACGAAACCTTCCGTAAACCACCGACGGCTGCCCGCTTACCACCGCGTGATCGGCACGCAATCCGCGCGAAACAGCGCTGCCGGACCCTTGCACGGCATGGACAGCACGCCCCCGGCCGGTCCCCTCACCGGCTACACCGTCGGAGTGACCGCAGCCCGCCGCCGCGAGGAACTCACCGCCCTGCTGCGCCGGCGCGGTGCCCGGGTGGTCGAGGCACCCGCGCTGCGGATCGTCCCGCTGGCCGACGACACCGCGCTGCGCCGGGCCACCGAGCGCTGCCTGACCGCACCGCTCGACTACGTGGTCGCCACCACCGGGGTGGGCTGGCGCGGCTGGCTGAGCGCCGCCGACGGCTGGGGCCACGCCGCCCGGCTGGCCGAGGTCTGCCGGACCGCCGTGGTGCTGACCCGCGGCCCGAAGGCGACCGGCGCCGTGCGCGCGGGCGGCCTGAGCGAGAGCTTCTCGCCCGCCAGCGAGGCGACCGACGAACTGCTCATCTGGCTGCTCGCCCGCCCGCTGGACGGCCGGCGGATCGCGCTGCAGGAACACGGCGAGCCGCTGACGGCCTTCGCCGCCGCGCTGCGCGAGCGCGGCGCCGAGGTGATCCCGGTGCCGGTGTACCGCTGGGCGCCGCCGGAGGACAGCGCGCCGCTGCGCCGACTGGTGGAGCAGACCGCCCGGCGCGAGCTGCACGCGGTCACCTTCACCAGCGCACCGGCGATCTCCGCGTTCCTGGCCGCGGCCGACGAACCGGGGCTGCGTGCGGAGGTGCTGGCCGCGCTGCGCACCGAGGTGCTGCCGGTCTGCGTCGGGCCGATCTGCGCCCGCCCGCTGACCGAGGCCGGGATCACGGCGCACTGCCCCGAGCGCGGGCGGCTCGGCTCGATGGTGCGCGAGCTGGCGGTCGAGCTGCCGGCCCGCAACCGCCGCGAGGTGCGCACCGGCAGCGGCCTGCTCACCCTGCAGGGGAACGCGGTGCTGGTGGACGGCGGCCCGCCGGTGCAGTTGCCGCCGCTGCTGGCCGCGCTGCTGCGGGCGCTCGCCGAGCAGCCGGGGCGGGTGCTCAGCAGACCCGAGCTGCTCCGGCGCGCCTGGGCCGGCACCCAGGCGGACGAGCACGCGGTGGAGGCCGCGGTGGCCCGGCTGCGCAGCGCCCTGGGGGCGCACGGGCGGCTGGTGCGGACCGTGCCCAAGCGCGGCTACAGCCTGGCGGCGGCCGGATGACCGGCGCCACGGCGCGCCCCGGCGTCGGGGATCCGGCGGCGGCGCCGACTCTGGTGGCGGTCGCGCACGGCACCCGGGATCCGGCCGGGCCCGCCGCCTACCGCGAACTCATCGAACGCGTGCGGGAGTTGCGGCCGGGACTGCGGGCCGAGCCGGCCTTCCTCGAACTGGCCGATCCGCTGCTGGACCAGGTGCTGGCCGGGCTGCGCGGGACCGTGGTGCTGGTCCCGCTGCTGCTGGGCACCGGCTACCACGTGCGGGTCGACCTGCCGGCCGCGCGGGCCGCGGCCGGCCACCTGGACCTGCGGCTGGCGCCGGCGCTCGGCCCGGACCGGCTGCTGGCCGCCGCGCTGGCCGACCGGCTGGCCGAGGCGGG
>NZ_JBNQTI010000112.1:0-29924 GCF_050325825.1 Kitasatospora sp. LaBMicrA B282 | reverse complement strand
TGCTCGGCGGCCGCGCGCTCGGCGGCTGCCTTGGCGTCCGCCTCGGCCTTGGCGGCGGCCTGGGCCGCGCGCTTGGCCGCCGCCTCGTTGGCGGCCTCCAGCCGGGCGGCCTCCTCGGCGGCGGTGCGCCGGGTGTCGGCCTGCTGCTGGATCCGGGCGGCCAGGGCGAGGCCGGGGTCGCCGGCGCGGTCCAGCAGGGTGGGCGCGGACGACTCGTCGGGGACGGTGACCGCGGGGGCGGGCCCGGGGCCCGGGGTCGCGGCGGCCGCGGCGGTGGCGGTCAGGCCGGTGGCGCCGAGGGCGGCGGCCATCGCGGTGACGCCGAGCACCGGCGCGCCGGCGCGGGCCTGACGGGGCACCTTGTGGCGGGGGGCGTCGGCGGTCGCGCCGGGGTGGTCGAGCAGCCCGGCGCCGCTCTCCTGGGTGCGGCTCTCCGGGGTGTGCGTCAACGCCACGGGGGCGCGCTCCTTTCCTTCCCTCGCGCCTACCGGGTTAGCTGACGGGTTCGGAGCAGGAAGGTCTCCTACGGTCCGGCTCGGGCTGTCCAGCCCGGCCGAGCCGATTCACCCCACGGAACGTGGTTCCCCGGCTCCCCGGCCGGGCCCGAAGGCCAGGTCCGCGGATTAGGCGACGCGCACGGTGCCGTGTCGGGTACGGCGTTGCCGACCGCGCTGCGTTATCAAACGTTAATCCCAGGAGCGCGCGATTCCAAGCCCGCGTCAGTCTGATAGTCGTATTCATCAGCCGCCCCGATCGGCGTCATGACCCCGTCATAATCGGACCGCTCCGGGACCCGCCGGCCGACCGGATGAGTACGCGTACTCAGGCGCCGGGCACGGGAGTTGGCGATGCTTCGGACATGTCCTCCTCGGTGCAGCCGCGGACCACGTCCGCCTATTACCTCCAGGCGATCCTCTCCTTCGCCCTCGCCCTCGGCGGCCTGGCGATCGGCATCGCCTATCTCCCGGTGAGCGCCTGGATGCGCGCTTTCCTCGCCCTCGGCCTGCTCTACACCACCACCTCGGCATTCACGCTGGCCAAAGTGGTCCGCGACCGCCAGGAGGCCGGCGAGCTGGTCACCCGGGTCGACCAGGCCCGGCTGGAGAAGCTGCTCGCCGAACACGACCCGTTCCGGACGGACGGCCCCTGACCCCGAACCCGGAGGGGCCCGGACGGAAGCCGACCCAGGGGTTGACGGCTAAGGCTATTAGCCATAGCTTTGTGGGTGTCGGCAGCAGCCGGCACCCACCGCAGCCAGGCCAGGAGGCCCGCCGTGATCACCACCGCAGCCCCGCAGACCCAGTACCTGCAGCTCTCCGCCGGCACCATCGCTTTTGACGATTCCCACGGCGCCGACTCCCTCGGTACCGACTCCCGCAGCACCGGCACCCCGGTCCTGCTGCTCCCCGGGATGCTCGACTCCCGCGCCACCTACCGCCACCTGCGCCCGCTGCTCACCGCCGCGGGCCACCGGGTGATCACCATGGACCTGCGCGGCTTCGGCGAGTCCTCGATCGCCTGGGACGACTACACCCCCGCCGCCGCGGCCGCCGACGCGCTGGCCCTGCTCGACCACCTGGGGATCGACCGGGCCGTCCTGGTCGGCCACTCCTACACCGCCGCCAGCGTGGTGAAGGCGGCCGCGCTGGCCCCCGAGCGGGTGGCCGGGATCGCGCTGCTGGACGGCTTCATCGAGCAGCCGGCGCCGAACGCGCTGGTGCGCGCCGCGGTCCAGGGGCTCGGCTCCGCGGTGGTCGCCTTCCCGAAGATCTGGGGCTACTACCTGAACAGGATGGCGCTGCCCACCGCCCGGCCGGCCGACCACGCCGAGCACGTCGCCGGCCTGGTCGCCGCGCTGCGCACCCCCGGCCGCAAGCAGGCCACCCGCGGCTACGTGCACGGCGACGCCGCCCCGGTCGGCTGGGCCCAGGACGCGCACTGCCCGGCCCTGGTCGTGATGGGCACCAAGGACCCCGACTTCCCGAAGCCGGAGTTGGTCGCGGACCGTCAGACCGCGGCGCTGAACGCCCGTAAGGTGATGATCGACGGTGCCGGGCACTACCCGATGGCGGACCACCCGCAGGCCACCGCCGACGCCCTGCTCCCCTTCCTCGCCGAGGTGGCCTGAATGCCCCGTGCCGGTCTGACCCCCGACATCGTCGTCGACCACGCGCTCGCGCTGATCGACGAGGAGGGTCCCGAGGCCCTCACCCTGGCCGGCGTGGCCGCCCGCGCCACGGTGGCCGCCCCCTCGCTCTACAAGCACGTGCCCGGCGGCCTGGCCGGACTGCGCCGGCTGGTCGGCATCCGGGTCACCGCCGACCTGGGCGCCCGGCTGGCCGAGGCGGTCGCCGGGACCCGGGGGGACGAAGCGGTCGAGGCCCTGCTGCGCGCCTACCACGGCTACGCGACCGAGTACCCGAACCGCTACGCCGCCTTCCCGCAGAGCCCGGTCACCGCCGACGAGGAGCTGATGACGGCCGCCGGTGCGCTGGTCGGCACGATCTTCCAGGTGCTGGAGGGCTACGGGATCGCCGACGCCGAGGCGGTGCACGCGGCCCGCACCGTGCGGGCGATCGCCCACGGCTTCGCCTCGCTGGTGATCGGCGGCGCCTTCCAGCTCAGCGAGGAGCTGGCGGTGACCCAGCAGCGGCTGGTCACGCTGCTGACCGCGGGCCTGCACCAGTGGCCGGGAGCCACCGGCCCCGCCTGAGGCGGCCGAGACGGCTGGGACGCCCGAGGTGCCCGGGGTCTCCGAGGTCCGCGAGGCGCCCGAGGCTGCCGGCACCCGTGGGATTTCGGACTCGCACCATCAGATAGAACTAAGAAAGAGGGACTAAAGTCCCATCCGGTACGCATTCGGCTGCCGATCGAGACCGATTCGTCGCCGAACGAGGGTCAGACTGGGCCACCTCCGGGTAGCTGGACGGACGGCGGAGCAGCCGACCCGAACACGTCCCCGAACCACACCGGCGAAAGGCGAGGGCCCATGACGCAGCCGACCACCGCGCAGCCCGCGACCCGCCCGGCCGCTCCCGCGGCGATCCCCGCGCAGCGCACCACCCGCCCGCAGCCCGCCGCGACCGCCGCCGGCGAGCAGCCCACCGGCTGGGCCGCCGTCCGCCGCGGCCTGGCGATCGCCCGCGGCCTGCGCTCGATGGCCACCGTCCCGGCCCGCCCGCAGCCCGGCTACGGCGAGTCCGACGGGCAGTAGTCCGGCCACCCCCGCCGAGCCCGCCGCCCCACCGGGCCTGCCCGAGCCCGCCCGGGTCCGCCGGGCAGGGGCGTGGCGCACGGCCTGATGGTCCGTCATCCCCGGGATGTAGCCGCTGCCACCGCCGGATGATGCGCGGTGGGCCGCCCACCTGCCAAGGTAGGGGCGTGGGGAGTACGGGGGACGACTGGCTGACCGCCGGTCTGGGGAGCTGCGCGGTGCTGGCCGTGCTGCTCGGCGTCGCGCTGGTGCGGGCCCGCCGCCGGTACCGGGCGGCCATCGAGGAGCGGGGCTGGCTGCTCGAACGGGAGCGGGAGAGCGCGGCGCGCACCGCGGTGGACGCCGAGCGCGCCCGGATCGCCCGCGAGCTGCACGACATCGTCAGCCACAACGTGAGCGTCATGGTGGTGCAGGCCGGCGCGGCCCGCGAGGTGCTGGCCACCCTGCCCGAGGCGGCGGCCACCGCGATGCGCGCCGTCGAGGGGGCCGGCCGGGACGCGATGACCGAGCTGCGGCACCTGCTGGGCGTGCTCGCCCCGGCCGCGGACGGCCGCGAGCCGGGCGACCCGGCGGACGACGGCGGCCACGGCCTGACCCCGCAGCCCGGGTTGGGCCGGCTCGGTGCACTGGTCGACCGGATCGCCTTCGCCGGACTGCCGGTCGAGGTGCGGATCTCCGGCGAGCCGCGCCCGCTGCCCACCGGGATCGACGTGACGGCCTACCGGATCGTCCAGGAGGCGCTGACCAATGCGCTCAAGTACGGCGACGGCGCGCAGGCCGAGGTGAGCATCCGCTACGCGAACCGCTCGCTGCGGGTCGAGGTGCTGAACTCCGGCCCCAGCGTGCTGGCCGGACAGGGCTCGGCCGCCGGCGGCCCGGACCGCTCGGCGGGACCGTCACCGGCGGCACAGCCGGCGCGGGACGGGGCCGGCCGCGGGCTGCTCGGCCTGCGCGAGCGGGTGGCGGTGTACGGCGGCGACCTGGACGCCCGGCGGCGGCTCGGCGGCGGCTACCGGGTGCGGGCCCGGATCCCGCTGGACCGACCGGAGACGACCGCGGGGCCGGAGCCGACCGCAGGACCCGATACGACTACAGGACCCGAGACGACCACCGGACCGGAGGCGACGGCATGACCGAGCTGGACCCCACCCCCGCCCCGGTGCCGGCCGCCGAACCCGGCCCCCGGGTGCTGATCGCCGACGACCAGGAGCTGGTCCGCACCGGCTTCCGGCTGATCCTGGCCGCCCGCGGCATCGAGGTGGTCGGCGAGGCGGGCACCGGCGCCGAGGCGGTGGCGGCCGCGGCCCGGCTGCGGCCCGACGTGGTGCTGATGGACATCCGGATGCCGGTGCTGGACGGGCTGGAGGCGGCCCGCCAGGTGCTGGCCCAGGACCCCGGCTGCCGAGTGATCATGCTGACCACCTTCGACCTGGACCACTACGTGTACGCCGCCCTCTCGCTCGGGGCCAGCGGCTTCCTGCTGAAGGACGTCACCTCGGACCACCTGGTGGCCGCCGTCCGGCTGGTCGCCACCGGGGACGCGCTGCTCGCCCCCTCGATCACCCGCCGCCTGGTGGCCAGGTTCGCCGGCGCCGAGCCGCCGCTCCCGCTCACCGAGCCCGATCCGGTGCCGGCGCCCGGGCCGGCACCCGGGCTCGCGAAGGCGCCCGAGCCCGCGGTGCACCGGGACCTGGCCGCGCTCACCCCGCGCGAGCTGGAGGTGCTCGGGCTGCTCGGGCGCGGCCGCTCCAACGGCGAACTGGCCCGGGAGCTGACGCTCAGCGAGGCCACGGTGAAGACCCACGTGGCCCGGATCTTCGCCAAGCTGGCACTGCGCGACCGCGCCCAGGCGGTGGTGCTCGCCTACGAGACCGGTCTGGTCCACCCGGGCGACCGGGACTGACCGGAGCGGCTCCGACAGTCCCGAGTCAGCGCGTCAGGTCAGCGCTTCGGGGCTCGGCTCCTGCGGCTCCTCCACCAGGTGCCAGTGCAGGTCCCGGACCCCGGGTTCGAGCGAGAGCCGGGTGATCAGCTGCTCCAGCGCGCGGGCCGGGTCACCGGTGACCGCGACGGTGGCCCGCAGCTTGGTGGTGTGCTCGTCCTCGCGGCGGGCCCGCAGACCGGTGGGCGTCAGGCCGGCCCCGCCCAGCGCGTGCAGCAGCAGGGCGCGCAGTTGGGTCTCGGTCTTGCGGTCGCAGAGCAGGTGGACGGTGGCCCGCACGCCCTCGATGTCCGGGTCGTCCTGCGGCACCCGGTCGATCAGCCGGCCCGCGGGCCGCAGCACCAGGTGGATCACCAGCACCGCGAGCGTGCCGAGCAGCGCGAACCGGAGCATCCCGGCGGCGGAGAGCACCCCGACCGCCGCCGAACACCACAGGGTGGCCGCGGTGTTCAGCCCGCGCACGCTGGCGCCGTCGCGCAGGATCACCCCGCCGCCGAGGAAGCCGATCCCGGAGACCACGTAGGAGGCGACCCGAGTGGTCGACCCCGGGTCCGGGAGCGCCGCGCTGTACAGCACGAAGAGGGTGGCGCCCGCCGCCACCAGGGCGTTGGTCCGCAGGCCGGCCATCCGGGCCCGCCACTGCCGCTCGACGCCGATCAGTGCGCCGCAACCGACGCCGACGGCGAGCCGGGTGACGAAGTCCAGGGTGCTCAAGGTGGCCACGGGCGCACTCTACGACGGACGGCGGTGCGGGCCGGGGACCGCACGCCGCCGCCCGGGCGAACAGTCGGTGAGGACTGGTGGTCCGTCAGCTCGACCTCGACCGGTCGGCCCGCCCCGACGGACGGCCGACCGGACCGGCCGATCGGGCCGGCCGGTCGGAGGGCGCAGGTCAGCCCTCGGTGCGCGGCGCCGGGCTGAGCCGGGTGGCCACCGCGACGCGGTTCCAGGTGTTGATCACCGCGATGGTCGCGATCAGCCGGGCCAGCTCCTCCTCGTCGAACTGCGCGGCCGCCTCCTGGTGGACGGCGTCGGGCACGTGCCCCTCGGTCAGCAGGGTGATCGCCTCGGTCAGGGCCAGCGCGGCCCGCTCCTTGGCGGTGTAGTGCGGGGTCTCGCGCCAGGCGGAGAGCGCGTGGAGCCGGTGCTCGGCCTCGCCGGCGCGGCGGGCGTCGGTGGTGTGCATGTCGATGCAGAAGGCGCAGCCGTTGATCATCGAGGCGCGGATCTTCACCAACTCGGCCAGCACCGGGTCGAGTCCGGTCTCGGCGGCCTGCGAGGTCTGGAACAGGGCCCGGTAGAAGTCGGGGGCCAGCTTCTCCAGGGCCAGGCGACGGGGCGGTGCGGGGACGGTCTGCTGGTTCTCGCTCACGGCGGTCATGGACCCAGCCTAGGGAACCCGGAGCCGTCCGCGGCTCTGCCGCGCGGGCCGCCCGCACCGGGTGGCGGTGGGTCAACCGCGGTGTGCGCCAAGCCAGAAGAGCAGGTAGAGGAAGCCGGCGAAGCCGTGCGCGGCGGCCAGGTAGATGCCGACCCGGATCGCCACCCGGTGGTCGGTGCGGCGGCCGCCGTCGGTGGTGGGGGCGTACTGCGGGTGCTGGTGGACGGCCATCGGAGGGTCCTTCCCCGGAGAGCGGATGACGGAGAGAGCGGGACGGAAGGGTTCAACGGAAGGGCTCAGGGGGTGCGACCGGACACCGGCAGGCAGAGCTCGCCGGCCGGGCTCTGCAGCAGGGTGTGGACGAAGAGCAGTTCCACGCCCTCGGCCCCCTCGGCGGCGAGCCGGTGCGGGGTGAGCGAGTCGAACTGGGCGCTGTCGCCGGGCTCCAGCAGGTGGCCGGTCCGGCCCAGGGTCAGCCGCAGCCGCCCCTGGAGGACGTGCAGCCACTCCTCGCCGGCGTGCACCCGGACCACGGCGTCCTGCAGCCCGGGCGGGATGTGCACCCGGAGCGCCTGCATGGCCAGCCCCGGGACCCCGGCCCGCCGGTAGCCCCAACCGCCGCTGTGGCCCGGGGTGATCGAGCCGCCGCGGACCACCGGGTCGGGCGCGGCGGCCTGTTCACCGAGCAGGCCGGCCACCGTGGCGCCGTAGAGCCGGGCCAGCGAGAGCAGCACCGGCAGCGAGGGCTGGCGGCGGCCGGTCTCCAACCGCGAGAGGTAGGCTGGCGAGAGTCCGGCCCGGGCGGCCGCGGCCTCCAGGGTGAGGCGGGCGGCCAGCCGGTGCTCGCGCAGCCGGGCACCGAGGCCGGGCAGGTCCTCGCCGTCCGGCCCGCCGGCCACCGCACCGCCGGGGTCCGGGTCGCTGATCGCCGGTCCGCCGGCGTCCGGGTCGCTGGTCATGCGACCAGTCCACACCCGTCCTGCCCGCCGGGCAAGAAATGTGCCTCAGAGGCAAAAGGCCGTCGGGCCGACCCGGGGTCGGCCCGACGGCTGCGCCTGCCGGTCAGCTCCTGCCACCGCCGACCGGGCGCGTCCGGCCACTCCCGACCGGACGCGCTGCGCCCACTCCGCTCACTCCGCGGCCGGGTCTCCGCTCACTCCGCCGCCAGGTGCTCCCCCGCCAGCGCGCCGGTGCCCGCCAGGCCCGCCTGGGGCGCGCGACGGGCCGGCTCCCGGCCGGGCGGCTGGACCGGCCGCTCGCCCGCCGGCGGGTGCAGCGTCGTCCGCCGCACCGGCGCGTCGACCTCCACCCAGAGCTCCTCGCCGTCGTGCTCCAGGCGCAGCTTGTCGCCCTCGCGCAGCGTGTAGGTGGTCTCCTCGTGGGTGATCTCCACCCGCAGCAGGTGGTGCCGCACCCGCATGGAGAAGGCCAGCCGGGTCAGCCCGGCGGGCAGCCGCGGCCGGAAGGTGAGCAGCTCGCCGTGGTCGCGCATGCCGCCGAAGCCGGAGACCAGCGCGATGCAGGCGCCGGCCAGCGAGGCCATGTGCAGGCCGTCGCGGGTGTTGCCGCCCAGGTCGTGCAGGTCCATCAGGGCGGCCTCGGCGGTGTAGTCGTAGGCCAGGTCGAGCTGGCCCACCTCGGCCGCCATCGCCGCCTGGGTGCAGGCCGAGAGCGAGGAGTCGCGCACCGTCAGGCGCTCGTAGTAGGCGAAGTTGCGGGCCTTCTGCTCGGGGGTGAAGGCGTCGCCGCGGATCTGCATCGCCAGCACCAGGTCGGCCTGCTTGATCACCTGCTTGCGGTACAGGTCGAAGTACGGGTAGTGCAGCAGCAGCGGGTACTTCTCCTGCGGGGTGTTCTCGAAGTCCCAGACCTGGTGGTTGGTGAAGCTGTCGGCCTGCGGGTGCACACCGAGCTTCTCGTCGTACGGGATGTACATCGCCTTGGCCGCGTCCCGCCAGGCGGCGGTCTCCTCGGTGTCCACCCCGAGCGCGGCGGCCTCCAGCTGGTGGCGGACCACCGCGTCGGCGGCGGCCTTGAGGTTGCTCTGCGCCATCAGGTTGGTGAAGACGTTGTTGTCCGCCACCGCGCTGTACTCGTCCGGCCCGGTCACGCCCTCGATCCGGAACCGCCCCTGCGCGTCGTGGTGGCCGAGCGAGCGCCACATCCGGGCGGTCTCCACCAGCAGCTCCAGGCCGTAGGTGCGCTCGAACTCCACGTCGCCGGTGGCCCGGACGTAGCGGACCACGGCCACCGCGATGTCCGCGCCGATGTGGAAGGCCGCGGTGCCGGCCGGCCAGTACCCGGAGCACTCCTCGCCGCGGATCGTCCGCCACGGGAAGACCGCGCCGGCCAGCCCGAGCTGGGCGGCCCGCTCCCGGGCCAGCGGCAGCGTGGTGTGCCGCCAGCGCAGCGCCTGGGCCACCGCGGTGGGCACGCAGTAGGTGAGCACCGGCAGCACGAAGGTCTCGGTGTCCCAGAAGCTGTGGCCGTCGTAGCCCGGGCCGGTCAGCCCCTTGGCCGGGATGGCCCGCTCCTCGCTGCGCGCGGAGGCCTGCAGCACGTGGAAGAGGGCGAACCGGACCGCCTGCTGCAGCTCGACGTCGCCGTCGATCTCGATGTCGCTGGAGTCCCAGAACTCGCTCAGGTACTGGCGCTGTTCGGCCACCAGGCCGTCCCAGCCGGAGTACCGGGCCGCGGTGATCGCGGCCTCCACCTGGTCGCGCACCGCCGGCAGCGAGCGGGTGGCCGACCAGCCGTAGCCGACGAACTTGGTGACCCGCAGCCGCTCGCCGGGCTGCAGCACGGTGGTCGCGCTGAGCCGGGCCCGGTCGTGGTAGGCCTCGGAGCTGGCGCTCACCCCGTCCGGGCCCTCGATCACGTGGTCCATGCTGGCCGCGATCCGCAGGTTGCTGTAGCGGGTGCGGTGCACCAGGGTCGCCTTGGTGCCGTGCGCGTGGTCCGCCTCGGCGACCAGCGGCGCCTCCAGCACGGCCGCGGCCCGCGGGTCGCCCTCGCCGCCCACCGGCAGCTGCTCGTTGGCGACCAGCTCGGACTGGACCACGATCCGGACCGGACCGTCCACCGCCTCGACCTCGTAGTCCACCGCGGCGATCGCCCGCTGGGTGAGCGAGACCAGCCGGGCCGAGCGGATCTTGACCGTCCGGCCGGCCGGCGAGGTCCACTCGGCCTCGCGCCGCAGCACGCCCTCGCGGAAGTCCAGCGAGCGGCGGTGACCGCGCAGTTCGCCGTACCGCAGGTCGAACGGCTCGTCGTCGACCAGCAGCCGGATCAGCTTGCCGTTGGTCACGTTGATCACGCTCTGCCCGGACTCCGGGTAGCCGTAGCCGCCCTCCGGGTACGGCAGCGGGCGCAGCTCGAAGACCCCGTTGAGGTAGGTGCCGGGCAGGCCGTGCGGCTCGCCCTCGTCGAGATTGGCCCGCAGGCCGATGTGGCCGTTGGAGAGTGCGAAGACGGATTCGCTGCGGGCCAGGCCCGCCAGGTCAAGTCGGTGCTCGGTCACGCTCCACGGATCGACCGCGAAGCCCTCCTGTGCGGTCACTGGGCCGCCCCCTCGATGAGTTCGGACAGGTCGTCCACCACGAGGTCCGCGCCGTTCGCCAGCAGGGCATCGCGCTGGCCGGTGCGGTTGACGCCGACCACCGTGCCGAATCCCCCCGCGTGCCCGGAGGCCACTCCGGCGAGCGCGTCCTCGAAGACCGCCGCGTGCTCGGGCGGCACGCCCAGGGCCTCGGCGGCGGCCAGGTAGGTGTCGGGTGCGGGCTTGCCGGGCAGCCCCTCCCGCTTGGCCGTCTCGCCGTCGATCACGACGTCGAACAGGCCGTCGATGCCGGCCGCCTTGAGCACGTCCCGGCAGTTGGCGGAGGAGGAGACCACCGCCCTGGGCAGGCCGAGCACCCGCAGCCGGTGCAGGTACTCCACCGAGCCCGCGTACGGCTGCACCCCCTGTTCCCGGATCAGGCGCAGCACCAGGTCGTTCTTGGTGGTGCTCAGGCCGTACACGCTGCGGGTCCCCGGCGGATCGCTCTCGCTCCCCTCGGGCAGCTCGATCGAGCGGGACGCGAGGAAGGTGCGGGTGCCGTCCAGGCGGGGCCGGCCGTCCACGTAGCGGTCGTAGTCCCGGACCGGGTCGAACGGCACGAACTCGTCGCCGGTGCGACGGGCCTCCTCCCGGAGGAAGTCGTCGAACATCGCCTTCCAGGCGGCGGCGTGCACCTTGGCGGTCTGCGTCAGCACGCCGTCGAGGTCGAAGAGGTAAGCACGGATGTGGTCGGGTAGCCCCAGCATGGTTGCAGTCTGGACCAGATCCCCGGACTCCGCCTCGAATTCCGGCGGCGCGTCGGACAGCGTTAAGTTGACTGTCCGTCACGTCGAATTTCACCCCATCGGTCCCAGCGGTCACGGCCGCCGCACGCCCCCGGTGCACGCCCCCGCCACCCCGCCGGCACCCCCGGGCGCGTACCGTGACCGGGCACGGCCGAGGACGCCCAGACCAGTTACGGAGCCCCCGATGACCACGCAGCCCGCCGCCCCCGCCGAGCCCGCCGAACCGCTGGTGCTGGCCCGCACGGACGGCCGGGTCGGCCGGCTCACCCTCAACCGCCCGCGGGCCATCAACGCGCTCAACCACCCGATGGTCGACGCCCTGCACCAGCAGCTCACCGCCTGGGCGGCGGACCCGTCGGTGGCCGCGGTGGTGATCACCGGCGCCGGCGGGCGCGGGCTGTGCGCCGGCGGCGACATCCGCTTCTTCCACGACGACGCCAAGCGCGGCGGCGCCGCGGCCCGGGCCTTCTTCCGGGCCGAGTACCGGCTGAACCACCTGGTCGCCGGCTACCCCAAGCCGTACGTGGCGGTGATGGACGGGCTGGTGCTGGGCGGCGGGGTCGGGATCTCGGCGCACGGCTCGGTGCGGGTGGTCACCGAGCGCTCGGCGGTCGGCATGCCCGAGACCACGATCGGCTTCGTGCCCGACGTCGGCGGCAGCCGGCTGCTCGCCCTGGCCCCGGGCGAGCTGGGCACCCACCTGGCGCTCACCGCGGGCAGCATGACCGGCCCCGACGCGCTGTACTGCGGCTTCGCCGACCACTTCGTGCCGAGCGAGCGGCTGCCGGACTTCACCGCAGCCCTGGCCGACCTCGAACCCCACGACGCGGTGCGCCGGTTCGCCACCGAGCCCGGGCCGGCCCCGCTGGCCGGGCAGCGCGACTGGATCGACGCGTGCTACGCGGCCGACACCGTCGAGGAGATCGTCGCGCGCCTGCTGGCCAGCGGCGTCCCCGAGGCCAAGGAGGCCGCCGAACTGATCGGCGCCAAGTCGCCCACCGCCCTCAAGGTGACCCTGGCCGCCCTGCGCCGGTCCCGCCGGCTGCCCTCGCTGGCCGCCGCACTCGACCAGGAGTACCGGGTCTCGGTCGCCGGCCTGCACACCCCGGACTTCGTCGAGGGCATCCGCGCCCAGGTCGTCGACAAGGACCGCAACCCGCGCTGGTCCCCCGCCACCCTCCCCGAGGTCACCGAGCCCGAGGTGGCCCGCCACTTCGCCACCCTCGGCCCGGACGAACTCGGCCTGGCAGCGGCTGGGGAGTGAGCGCACCGGACTAGCGGAACTCGTGCACGACCTCGATCCGCCCGACCAGGTGCCGGTTGAACTCCGCCAGCTCCTCGGCCGGCACCCAGAGCTCCAGGATCGTCTCGCCACCGGCCTGCCGCACCGGGTACCGGGCCAGGAACTCCGTCTCCACCTCGAACCGGGTCACGTACCCCACCCCGGAGGCGGGCACGTTCCAGTCCCGGGCGATCCGGATCGCGTAGTCCTCGTTCAGCACCGGGTAGAAGATCGGCTGCTCCGGCAACCGCGGCGGCCAGGCCCGCCAGTCCGCCTCCGCCACCAACGCCAACTCCGCCGGCCCGGTGGGGCGCCACAACGTGGTCGTCCGGCCGTCCATCCCACACCCTCCTCGCCTGCGAGAACTCCTCGCCCCCGCACGCTAGGCGGGCCGACCGGCACCGGGCGACCGGTTTTCACCGGCGGCGGCTCCCCTGGTTGTTCAGTCGCCCACCTCTCGGTGGCATGAGCGGTAGCATGAAGGGCATGAGCGAGCCTACCCAGAAGTACTCGATCAGCATGCCGCGCGACATCGCCGAAGCCGCCCGCGCCCGCAGCGGCCCGTCGGGGCTGTCCTCCTACGTGGCGGCGGCGGTTGCGCGTCAGATCGAGCGGGACGACCTCAACGAGCTCATCGCCGTCGCGGAGGCCGAGCACGGCCCCGTCACGGCCGAGGAGATCCAGCAGCGACGCGAACTCCTCCAGCGCGCGCGGGACGAGCAGCGCTCCGGCGACGCGAGCGCGGCGTGACCCGCGAGGGCGCCGTGCCGGCCGGCACCCTCGTCCTGGACAGCGAAGGACTCGCCAAGGCGGTGCTCCGGGACCGCGAGGTGACTGCCTGGCTCGCACTCGCCCGCGCCGACGATCTGCGGGTGATCACCAGCGCGGCCACCCTGGTCGAGGTCGTCCACCCCCACATCAACCGGCCCGCCCTCGAATGGACGCTCTCCCGCCTCGTCGTCGAACCGGTCACGGAACCCATCGCCCGCCAGGCAGCCGCCCTGCTCGGCGGCGCCGGGCTGCACGGCCACAAGTACGCCATCGACGCCATGCTCGCCGCCACCGCCCTCGCCGCGCCGGGGCCTGCCGTCATCCTCACCTCCGCCCCCGAGGACCTGGCGCTGCTCTGCGGCCCCGCGGTCCAGGTCCTCAAGGTCTGACCGGCTCTCGAAGCCGTCACGCCAGGCGGTACACCCGGTCCTTCAGCTTGGCGAGGCGCTCTACCTGGAGGGGCTGTTGTCCGTGCCGGGCAAGAAGTCCATCCGCCAGCTGGCCGCCGCGGCCGGCCGGCCGGCGGCGGCGCTGTCCCTGCAGCAGTTCGTGAACGCGAGCCCCTGGGACTGGCAGCCGGTCCGCACGGCGCTGCTGAACTGGGCGGAACGGCGGACCGCCGCCGACGCGTGGACCATCGCGCTCACCGCCGTGCCCAAGCGCGGCGAACACTCGGCCGGCGTGCACCGCCGTTTCGTCCCCGCGCTGGGACGCACCATCAACTGCCAGGCGGGCCTGGGCGCGTTCCTGACGGGGCCGGACGCCCAGGTGCCCGTCGACTGGCGGCTCCTGCTGCCCGGCCGGTGGAGCGAGGACGAGGACCTGCGGGCGCTGACCCGCCGCGGGTACGACTTCGTCGTCGCCGTGCCCGCCGCACTGCCGCTGACGCCGTGCCAACCCGGCGCCGCGGGCGAGGTGCTCGGGGCCGGGCGGCTGCTGGACCGGTTCGGGAGCGCCGTGCACGCGCTGGACCAGACCGGGAACGACCGGGAGCACGGCGTGCACGTGCTGACCTGCCTCGTGCGGCTGCCGGGGCTGCCCGCCGCGCGGACGGTCCACCGGCTCTTCGCCGCGTACGACACCGCGAGCCGCCGGGTCACCGGCAGCTGGCTCACCAACCTGGTCCACGAGCGCGTGCCGCGGCTGCTCTCGCTCGCCTCCCGGCACGACCTCTCGGCCACCCTGGACTCGCTCGCCGACGACTTCGGGCTGGGCGACTTCGAGGGCCGGTCCTACCCCGGCTGGCACCACCACACCACCCTGGCCTCGGCCGCCTGCGCGTTCCGCCGCCTCGCCGGGGCGCGGGAGCAGGAGGCCGCGACGGTCGCTGCCGCGTGACCGTCCGATCCGTCGGGCTTCGCCGGGCGGCGGGCGCGCCAGGTAGGTTGACGGCAGTCGACCCCCGGGAGAGCGATGCCGCCCGTCAAGCCCCGCGTCCTGTTCGTCACCGACCTGGCCTACCAGGCCCGCGGCCGTCGGTACGGTGACGAGGACGTCTTCCTCAGCTCCAGGCTCCGCGAGGACTTCGACCTCGCGCTCTGCCACCCGCTGGACGCGGCAGCGCTGATGGACGCCTTCGACCTGGTCGTCGTCCGCAACAGCGGCCCCGTGCTGAACTACCCGGCGGCGTACGAGGAGTTCCGCACCCGGGCCGGGCAGCAAGGGGTGCGCGTCTACAACCAGCTCACCGGCAAGGCCGACATGACGGGCAAGCAGTACCTCCTCGACCTGAGCGCCACGGGCCATCCGGTGATCCCGACCGCAGACGACCCCGCCGGGGCCGACCGGCTGCCGGTGACGGACGCGTACGCGGTCAAGCCCAAGGCCGGCGCCGACTCGCTCGGCCTGCGCTTCGTCACCCGGGACGAGCTGGCCGGCCTCGACTACGGCGACATCCTGGTCCAGCCGCGGATCGACTTCCGCTACGAGGTCTCCTTCTACTTCGTCGACCACGCCTTCCAGTACGCCCTGCACGCACCCGACCCGGACCGGCGCTGGGAGCTGGAGCCGTACCGGCCCACCGCGGACGACCTGGGCTTCGCCCAGCGGTTCGTCGACTGGAACGCGATCGACCGCGGCATCCAGCGCGTCGACGCCTGCCGCACCCAGGACGGCCGGCTGCTGCTGGTCGAGCTGGAGGACCTCAACCCGTACCTGTCGCTGGACCTCCTCGCCCCGCCCGAGCGGGAGGCCTTCGTCACGGCCCTGAAGGCGTCGCTGCACGAGTTCGCCGCCGGGCGCTGACCCGCAGACAGAACCCGCAGACAGAAGAGGTCCAGGTCAGCAGCGTGCTGACCTGGACCTCGCCGGGTGGGCCGCCAGGGGCTCGAACCCTGAACCTACGGATTAAAAGATCGAGTCCGAGCATGATTCAGCAGGTTGCAACCGGTTGCTTGCTGTTATTCCTGCAGCGTCGCCAGCCACATGACGCCGCTCAGTCCGCCAGCAGACAGCTCCTGCCGTGCTGTCCGCTCACGCACCGGTCCCCGGGTTGGACACCGCACGCACTTGGCTGCCGTGTCGCACCTGGGAAGCAGGTTCCTGCTGAAAGCTGCTTCTGCGAGACCGACCGTTCGGCAGAATGAGGCGGGTGGAGAATCACATCGGGGGCGGTGAGTTCCACGGTCCGGTGGTGCAGGCCCGGACAGTGGGCGAATTGCACCTCCACGCTGGTCCAACGCTGGCGGCCAACCAGTTGGCAGACTACCTCAGAGCCGCCGCCCAGGCGGCCGCCGAACACCCCTATCCGGCAGTGTTTCCCGGCGTGGTTCCACCGCTGGCCCGGATCCACCTGCGGCAGGTGGCACGCCCCTACTCATCTTCCAGCCATCCGGCCGCGAGCGGCCACCCACCAGTCCCTGCCGACGAGATGCTGGGCAGCACAGCAGACCTGACCGTCGTGGTGGCCGAACCGGGCGGCGGCAAGTCCAGTCTGCTACGAATGCACCTGGCCAGGGTCTGCGGGCGCTGGCTGCGCGGGGAACGCAGAGAGGCACTGCCGGTACTGGTCCATGCCTCTGCCGTGGTCACAGGACCGCTAGCGGACTGCCTCGCCAAGGCGGTCAACGCCGATCTCCCGGGACTGGTCGAGGTGGTACCGCCGGAGTTCTTTCGGCAGCCGCCGGCGCCCGGAGAACAGTGGCTGGTCCTGCTCGACGGCCTCGATGAGCTCCCCGAACTACGCGACCAGGAACTGGTACTGCGGCAGGTCCTCGCCTGGCAGCAGAGTCACGCAGACCGCTATCACTTCGTACTTACCTCCCGCCCACTGCCCGACCGGCTCCTCCAGGTCCTCGGCGAGGGTACCGCCATCCACGAGCTACAGTCCTTCGGCCTGGCCGAGATCGAAGAGGTCGCAACCCGATGGTTCCATGCTTTCGGGCTCACCCAGCCCGAGGCCGCCGCCGAACAATTCCTGGCCGCTATCCAGCAAGCCGGGCTTACCGCGCTGGCCGGCGCCCCACTGATGATCGCCATGCTGTGTCAGTTGCACGCCGCCTCGCCCGCCGAGCGCCTTCCGGCCAGCAGAGGCGCGCTGTATGAACGCTTCGTCGACCTGCTACGCGAACGCCGACGTCCCACCGGTCCAACCGTCGAGACACTCGCCAGACATGGTCCGGCCGCCGTGGCCGCCGCCGACCGGGTACTCGGCGAGTTGCAGGAGCATCTCGCGGCCATCGCCCACCACCTGCTCTTCGCCGAGCAGGGCGCCCGAGCCGTACTGGACCTCCTCCTGGCAGAGCGGGTCACCGCCCCGGCCCGAGTCCCGCGCGGAGAGTGGCAGGCCTTCCTCGCATCGGCCGTGCTCTCCACCGGTCTGCTGACCGCTACAGCCGGAGGCTACGCCACGGCACACCGCAGCATGCTCGAATTCCTCGCCGCCCAGCACGCGACCGGTACCCCCGCCGCCCGGGACGCCGAACTGCGTCGCGCGTTCCGCGCCGTCCGGCATCGTGGCCTAAGGGCACCTAAGGGCATCCGTCCTAGGACTGGCCGATGGCGGCCGTGCCGCTGTCCCGAGCTTCCGGACTCCTACCTTGGGTTTGTCATCGATGCCGCCCCGGAGCAGGCAGCACGGTATCTCGGCCGACTGGCCTCCGGGAGTGCCGGCCAGTACGGCTGCTGGTTCATCGTCGACCAGTCGCGCCTGGGCACTGATCTGCCAGCCGGCCTGGTTGCCACCGCTCTCCGTGAGCTGCGCTTCGAGGGAAGCCGCCGGTCTCGCCCTCCCATGGAGCGAGTGGTGGCAGCAGTCGCAACTGCCGAGATGTGGACTGAGTTAGGGGATCCCCGTGGAGCCGAGGTTCTCGCGGGGCTGGCTGCCAACCAACGGATCCGGTACGCCGACCGGGCATTCGCCGCCGAGGCCTTGGCCGCCATCGGCGACGCTCGAGGAATCGACGGACTGCACACGCTGCTAGTCAGCCCCGAGCGTGTCTGGGCATACCGGCGGGTAGTGGCCAAACGGTTGGCCGAGGCGGCGGGGAGCGAGCGGGCCGTCTCGGCCTTTCGGCAGGCGATCGCACACCCGTCCATTAAGAACATCGACCGGGTGTTCCTCGCGATCGCGCTCACCAAAACGATCAGCATCCGCGCGGGCAGCGAGGAGTTGTACGCCCTGGCCATCGACCTGGACGCCCACCCGTTTGATCGGGCCTACACGGCGCATGAACTCGCCGTCACCGCCGGCGATCCCCGTGGCGTCCAGCTGCTGCGCGCCATCGTCGCTGGCCCCGGGCTCCGGGCGCGTCTGCTGGCGATCTCGTACCTGAGCCGCTGCCCAGGAGGGGCCGAGGCACTGCGCGAGCTGGCCACGGACAGCGGGCTGCCGAGGCTGGTCCGCTGGGCTGCCCGCCGCTCAGCCCGGTGGGGCACGTTAGGCACTGGCTGAAACGTCCCTCAGATCAAGCTGGGCAGGACGCCCCGGGGCCAGTGGCCGAGCCAGAAGGCTGCGGTGGATGGCTCGGGCTGGTCTTCGGTGGAGCCGTCGTGTGGCAGCAGTTCGGTGGGGGCGATGTAGCCCTCGCCGGGTGCCAGGCGGATGCGCAAGCAACGCAGCGGTTGGTGGCGGGCGACGTAGGTGCGGAGGTCGTCGGTGTGCGGGTAGTGGTGCTCGTAGTCGTGGTGGACAGTTCGGCAGATGGCCTGGATGTCGATGTCGCCGAGCAGGAGGTAGCGGGTGCCGGGGCCGAGGTTGAGGCAGAGGCGTCGGCGGCCCCGGTGCTTCTCGGCGTAGGAGAGCTTGTCCCAGTTGTCGACGTGCAGGCCGAGCCGTCGGCCGTCCTGGTAATTGTCGGTGGTGGTCAGGGCCTTGGCTGGGCTGGCCGCCTGGCCGAGGTAAATGGCGTTGGGGTCGCCAAGGGGGTCGGCGAGCTCGGAGAGCAGGTCGATAGCGTCGGTGTGCCGGAGCTTGACCACTTCGACCAGGCGGCTGTCCGGGGTCTCGTCGGTTGCCCGGAGACGAGCGCCGAGGGCATCGCTATCGGCTGCCAGGGGTCGGCCGGGACGATTGCCCCGTTCTCGTACTCGGGTTCTCCATGAGTGATCCGGACTCCGCTGACCTCGCACCGCCGCTGCAGGGCGGCGAGGTCGTGGAACGCGATGCTCAGGTGCATGCCGAGTCCTCCTCGGAATCGGTCTAGCGATGGTCGTCGAGCGCGTCCCCGTACGTGACGTCCAGCTCGGCCAACAACGCTTCGGCGAGTTCGGCCTGCTGCGGGCGGTCGATGATGACTTTGGCCAGCTGGGCGACGCCGCGCAGGGCGGTGAGGTCGTTGCCGCGCAGGTCCAAGCGTTGGTACTTGCCGCGTCCGAACTCGGTGAGCTGGAGGATGCAGGCGTCGAGTACGACCTCGCTCAGGTCGCAGCCGGTGAAAACGGCCTCGGTCAGGACGCACTTGGAGAAGGCGACCGGGCCGGTGGCGCGGACGCGGTCGAAGGTCGTGTAGTCGAGTTTGCAGTTCTCGAACAGGACGTTGTCGAGGGTCAGGCCGGTGAGGGTCGCGCCCATGAGTTTGCAGTTGCGGAAGACGACGCGGGAGAGCTTGCTCTCGCTCCAGGTGACCGAGCCGAGGTCGGTGCTCTCGAAGGCGACGGAGTCCAGGCGCATCTCGGCGAGTTGGGCGCGGGAGGCGCGCAGGCCGGTGATGCGGCCGGTGATCAGTCGGGTGTCGGCCAGGTCGAGCTCGCGCAGGTCGGCGTCGGCGTACTGGAAGTCCTGCACGATGCCCCGGCCGGTTTCCAGGGAGGTGACGTTGGACAGGTAGGTGCCGGCCTCGTCGAGATTGGGCAGGGTCACGGTGACGCGGCCGAACGTGCGGCTGTCCATGGTCGGGCTCCCTCTTGCTGTGGGGCCGGGCAGCCCGTGCGCTGGGCGCGGGCCGCCCGGCAGCGGTGCTACTTCTTGTTCCAGTTGTCCCAGGTCGGCCGGTTGTCGAACTTGGGCGCGGGGTTGTCCCAGGTAGGGCGGTTGTCGAACTTGGCGACCGCGGGGTCGTGCGAGCGGCCGGCCGTGAGTTCCTCGATAACGGGGGCCTCGGCGGTGGTCAGCAGTTCGAGCACGGTCATGCTGCTTGCTCCTCTCGGACGGTATCGGACAAGGCGGTGATCAGGGCCTGCCTGGACACGCGGCAGTAGTTGGTCTCGGTGGTGTCCAGGCGGCCGTTCTCGAAGTAGCGGTTGCCGGCCTGCGCTCCGCGGCAGAAGTCGAAGAACTGGCAGGTGGCCTCGCACCTCTCCAGGCCGGTGAGGAACTCGTCCACGTACCGCAGCCGGTGGGCGCCGTCGAGGATGGACGCCAGCGACTGGTGCAGGACGTTGCCGGCCCGGAAGTCGTCGTAGGCGGGCGCGGCGATGCCCGCGAGCTCGGGTGAGAGCAGCACCACGTCGCCTGCCGCGGAGACGGTGGGGATGGGGTCGATCAGGAGGGCACCCCGGTCGGTCTGCCGGGCGGTTCGTGCGGCGTGGAGGTAGTCGCCGAGGCGGGCCAGCTCGCGCACCTTCGGGCCTGGGGTGCGGCGGCTCCATGCCATGGTGCGGCGCCAGAACTGCCGGGCTTGCTCGACGGTGGGCATCGGCCTGGTGGTGTTGACGCCTTCGGTCTCCTCGATGTTGATGCCGATGGTGTGGCAGCCGAGGCCAGCGAGAAAGTCGAGCAGGTCCTCGGGCCGGTCAACGCTCTCGGCCGTGACCACCGCGATCACGGAGAAGGCGATGCCGGCCTCACGCAGGCGCGCGACGCCCTTCACGATCCGGTCGAAGGCCGGCTTGCCCTTGCGGTCGACCCGCTGAGCGTTGAGGGCGGCCGGGCCATCGATACTCACCCCCACCCGGAACTGGTACCTGGCGAGGAACCGGCACCAGTCGTCGCTGACCAGCGTGGCGTTCGTCTGCACGTAGTGGTGGACCAGCCCGGCCTGCCGCAGCGGTTCGAATGGTGCGAGCAGTTCACCGAAGCGCCGCAGGCCTAGGGCCAGCGGTTCGCCCGCGTGCCAGACCAACTCCAACGGGCGGCCCGGACTGAGGGCTGGGGCGAGCTCGGTGACCGAGCGGGCCACGGCGTCGGCGACCTCGACGGCCATGTGCTCCCGGCGGTCGCGGTGCGGCAGGTAGCAGTACGTGCAGTCGAGGTTGCAGAAGCTCGTGGGCTGGACGACCACGGACTGCGGCCGCCGCGCGAGGTGGCGGTCGTAGCGGTGCGGTTCGCTCATCGGATGACCTCTCAATCGGCGGCAAGGGCGGCACGCGGGCAGTCACGCCGGGGGCCGGCGGGCGAGGCGTTGCGCAGGCGGTCGAGAAGGCGCCTGCCGACTCTGCGCGGATGCGCCAGCAGTTGGCGCCGGGTCATGGCCTGCTCGGGCACGGCCAGCTCGGCCCAGACCCGCTTGCCCCGGATGGTGCGCTCGGCGCCGTGGGAGAGCGCGAGCCGCTCAACCAGGAGCAGGCCCCGGCCCGTCTCCTCGTTGGCCATTGCCTGACGCGTCCGCGGGAGGATCACGGAGGCGTCGTAGACCTCGACCAGGACACGCCGGGCCCGCGGGTCGGCGTACACGCCGACGGTGAGCATCGGCCCGTCCGAGTGCCGGATGGCGTTCGTGATCAACTCCGACACGACGACGTCGAGGTTGTCGCGGCTCTCCTCGTCCAGCCGGATCCCCGGTCTGCGAGCATGGCGCGGACCCGCCGGCGGCCCTTGGCGGCGTTGGCCGGGTCGCGGACCAGGAAGAACGCGCGGCTGTACACGGACATGGCTCTGCTCTCCTCGGGGGCTGTGGAGAGCGGCACCGGCCATCGGGAATGGCCGACGGGATGGCCGGTGCCGCCGATTGTGGAGCCGAAACCGCCCCGGTCCGGAGCACCCTGCTCGGCTGACTCTCAGTCAACAGCCGTGCGCGCTGACGAATAAGGTGCCAAGGTGTAGGCCAGATGTCGGCCAGTTGTGGGCCACTGTGGGCCAGGTGTCGGCCTGCGGGCGGCCCGAGGGAGGGCACCGTGTCAGGGGGACCTGTGACGGTCGCGGACCTGATCAGGACCGCGCGGGAGAAGAAGGGCTGGTCACAGCCCCGGCTCGGCCTCGAACTCGGTGCGGCGGAGGGCAAGGGAGGATCGGGACCGGACCGGGGCCAGGTCTCCCGATGGGAGCGCGGCGGCCGGGTGCCGAAGTACTGGATGCCGTACCTGATCAAGGCTCTCGATATCGACCTCGCCGATACGGTCGCCGTCCAGCCAACTGTTCCGGCGGAGAGCGAAACTGGCGATACCGTGGATTCCGTCATCGAGCTGAGCCGGAGGGACGTGGTGGATCGCCGGGGATTCGTGGCCGCCTCCAGCGCGTACGCGCTGACGGCCTTGAGCCTGCCCGACCCGGAGTCCGTCCTGCGGCGCGTACGGCTCAAGTCCGGCGGCAAGGTCCGGGTCGGCCGGGGTGAGGTCGCCGCTGTCCGCCAGATGACGACCTCCCTGGGTGACGCGGCAGCCGAACTCGGTGGCGGACACGCCCGCCACCTCGCCGTCCGCTACCTCCACCACGACGTGGCCCCCTGGCTCGAAGGGAGCTGGACCGAAGCCGTCGGCCAGGAGCTCCTCGCGGCGACAGCCCAACTCGTCCACCTGATCGGATGGATGGCACAGGACGAGGGCAACCAGGACGCCGCCCAGCAGTACTACGCGCACTCCTTCCGCCTCGCCTCCGAGGCCGGCGACCCCGAACTCGCCGCCACTGCCCTGCGTGGCCTGGCCGTCCAGGCGATCGACCTCGGCTTCCGGCCCACAGCGGTCCGGATAGCGGAGGAGTGCGTCGATCAGGCCAAGCACGTGGGCGACCCGCGGGCCCTGGCCTACTACCAGGCGACCCTGGCGAACGCCGCTGCCCTGGACGGTGACCGCCGCACCACCACCGGCGCGCTCGCCGCCTCCCAGACCGCCATCGAGCGCGCCACCGGCGCCCCGGGCGAATCATGGGCCAGCCACTACAGCACCGGCCGGTGGGCCCACGAGGCCGGCATGATCCTCGCCCAGCTCGGCGACCACACCAGCGCCCAGGACCACCTCCACCACGCGCTCGACATCCACGGCCTCGACCGTCGCCGCACCCGTGCGATCGTCCTCGCCGACCTCGGCACCGTCCGCCTCCGCCAGGACGACGTCGATGGTGCCCTCGCCTCCTGGGGCGACTTCCTCGACTGCGCGGACGGCATCCGCTCCATCAAGGTGCAGGACGCCGTGCACGATATGCGCGCCCGCCTCTACCGGCTCCGCGACGTGCCAGGTGTCGAAGAGCTGGACGACCGGGCGGCAGCGATGGAGGACGCTCCGACCGCGTAGCGCGGGGCGGCGGTCGGTGAGCGCTCCTTGGGTCTGTCGGCAGTGCGGGGCGGCACTGGCGGTTGCCCTGTTCCTTCTCCCTTGCTCGGCACCCCTGGGCCGACCAAGGAGCACCCTGCCAGGAGCAAGGCCGGGTAAAGGAGTCCTTACCCCACAACTTGCTCCGCCGGGAGCCTGATCGCGGTCATGATTTGCTCCGCAGGTAGTGCCGATCAGCTGCCCTCAGCGTCGTTCTGGGAACTCCCGACCGAGGTGGTACGGCGCGGCATGGTGTGCGCGCTGAGTGCTCCCGATCAGTGGTGGCGGGTGGGTGACCGGCTGGGTTGCGTACTCGGCCACCGCGCGATTCGGAGGCAGCCAGTTCAGGTCAGTGGTGACCGGCTGACCGGACTGTTCACGGAACAGACCGCCCGGCGGGTCAGCTTGTCGTCCTCCTGGGCCACTTGTCGCGAAGAGTGGGGGTCTGCCTGGCAGGACACCGGGCGCGTCTTCACCGAGGAGGACGGGAGCTGGCTGCACCCCGGCAAGGTCACCGACATGTTCGAGCAGCTGGTGACTCTCTCCGGCCTGCCGCCGATCCGGCTACACGACCTCCGCCACGTGGCGGCGACGCTCCTCCTGGCGGCTGGTGCCGACTTGAAGGTGGTCCAGGAGCTACTCGGCCACTCCTCCATCACCATCACGGCCGACATCTACGCCCAGCGTCCTGCCGAGCTGGCCTTCGCCCACGCCGAGGCGGCGGTCGCACTGGTCCCCCGGGCACGTCACCGAAGGACGCCCAGTCCGTCACCACAACCAGCACTGACGCGCAGTCCGCTCACGCATCGCTCAGCAGACGGCCTGAAAACGCAGCAGCACCCCGACTATCCCTATTAGCCAGGGTGCTGCGCTGCAGGTCAGAGGGGGTGTAGACCCCCTCGCCGTACGTGGGCCGCCAGGGGCTCGAACCCTGAACCTACGGATTAAAAGTCCGCAGCTCTACCGATTGAGCTAGCGGCCCGTGGCCGACTGTGAGTCTGCCGCCACGATCCTACCGGGTGATCCCCGTGGCTCGGCCAGCGCATTACCCGGCGGCGCGGGCGAGGTGGGCCAGGCGGACGCGGCGGAGCCAGGACTCGACCGGGGCGGGGTTCGGGGTGGTGGGGAGGACGCCCGGGCGGGAGAAGCGGTGTTGGGCGTCGGCGAGCAGCGGCTCGGCGAGGTCGGGAGTGTCGGCGATCCGCTCGCCCAGTTCGCGCACCCGCTCGGGGTCGGCGAGGCGGACCCGCAGTTCGCCGCTCTCGTGCAGGCCGACGCCCTGCTCCAGCAGTCGGACCAGGTGGCGGGCGTGCTTGGCGGCCCGGGCGTGCAGGGCGGGGTCGTCGGTGTCCCGGGTGCGCAGCTTGCGCAACTGCTGGCCGGCGTAGCCGAGGTAGGCCGAGCGGACCGTGCCGGCGCTGAGGAAGTGCTGCCGCAGCCCGATCAGCTCGTCCCCCAGGGGCGTCCGCTGCTCGTACAACTCCTCGGGCAGCCAGACCAGTTCGCTGACCGTCGGGTTGCCGACCAGGGCCAGCCGGCACCACTTCGCCGCCTCGTGCAGGGTGCGGTCCGGCGCGGTGGTCACCACCGACTCGGTGGGCCGGTCCAGCCCGTGCAGCTCCTCGGTGGGCACCGCGAACACCCCGAGCCGGTCCACGTCGGAGCCGGGCCGCGCCAGCCCGTAGGCCGTCGAGCCGACCACCCCCGACAACAGCATCCGCATCGCCCCACCCCGTTTCCCCGCTCGACAGCCACTCACCGCAGTCTCACCGGCGAACCCCGGGGTCGGCACCTGGTTTTCCGGCGGAGTCGTAGGGTCGGAGCAGCACGGGCAACCGATTCCGAGCTCCGAGACGGGAGACCAGCACCATGGCCAAGATCCCCACCACCACTCTGATCGCCTCCGCCGGCCTGATCGGCGGTTACGGCACCGCCCGGTGGAGCGGCCGACGCCAGCTCGGCGGTGCGGTGCTGGCCGCCGCCGGGGCCGGGGCGGCGTACCGCTGGCGGCGGGAGGCGGGGCCGGCCGCGGCGGCCGCGCTGACCGGGCTCTACGTGGCCGCGTTCGGCGGTTCGCACCCGCTGGCGAAGAAGATCGGCGCCTGGCCCTCGGTCTTCGCGGTGACCGGCGTGGTGGCGGCGGCCTCCACGGCCACGGTCGCGCTCGCCGGTCGCAGCCGCGGCTGACCCCGGCGCGAACAAGGCCCGCCCGCCAGGACGGCACCAGGACGGCCACCAGGACGGCCCACCCGCCGGCCCCCGCGGCCGGCCCCGGTCGGTGCCCGGCCCGGGCGGCGCCAGGCCCTGGTGACAGCGGGCCGGTAAGGGGGCAGGATCAGAGGGTCTGCCCGGGGGACCGCGGGCGTCGCGCGGCCGTGCCCGCGCCGGCTGCCGGGGTCCCCGGACGGAGTCCGGGGAGGGGCGCCGTGGGCAGGCGTCGAGGACGACGTCCGGGGGGGACAGGGGGACGGGTGATGGGCCGACACGGGCACGAGGTGCTGTTGGTCTGCTGGTGGGCCGGGCTGGCCGTGCTGGTGCTCGGCGTGCCGGCGATCGCCTGCGCGCTGACCAGGTTCGCCCGCCGCGGCACCGAGGTCCGGGGCACGGTCACCGAGGTGCTGGTCCGGGAGCGGAACGCGGCGGCCGTGCTGCTGGTGGTGGTGCGGTTCACCGACCCCGCCTCGGAGCGCGAGGTGATCGGGACCCCGTCCTGCGGCCGGGTCCCGCTGGCCGGCTGGCCGGGGCAGGCGATCACCGTGCGGTACCTGCCGGGCCGTCCGGACCGGTTCCAGATCGGACCGCAGACCAGCGTGTTCGACGCCGCACTGACCAGCCTGCTGGTGATGACGCTCGGCTCGGTGGCACTGATCCTGACCCGCTGGACCGACCCGGACGCGATCGCCACCAGCGCGGTGCTCACCGCCTCCGGGTTGGCGCTGGCCACCGCCACCACGCTCACCCGCCAGGCCGGCCGCACCTCGCGCTCCGCCCGGCTGCGCGGCAAGGGCCAGCCGGGCTACGGGGTGATCGTCGGCAGCCTGGCGGTCGACGGCGGCGGGGAGGGCGCGCACCGCCGCTACCACCCGGTGCTCTGCTTCGCCACGGCCGAGGGCGAGCAGGTGACCGGCGTCGACCTGCACACCCACAACCGCCAGGGCTACCCGCTGGACGGCGCCCCGGTCCCGGTGCGCTACCTGCCGGACAACCCGCTGCAGTTCGGGATCGACGCCGCGGTCCGCCCGCGCTACGGCAGCCCGCGCCAGGCGGCGGCCACCGTCGGCGTCGGGCTGGTGGCCATGCTGGCCTGCTGCGGGGTGCTGCTGATGGTGGGGACGGGGCTCACCGGGCGGTGAGCCCGCCCGGGGGTCACCAGGCGGTGAGCCCGCCCGGGGCTCACCGGGTGCCGAACCGCGCCTCGAACGCGGCCCGGTTCACCGACACCGCGGCGCGGTCCCAGACCGCGAAGACCACCCGGTCGAAGGCCGCCCCCTGCTCGGCCAGCGCCACCGCGAACGCGTCCGCCACCTGGCGCGGGTCGTTGCGGAAGACCCCGCAGCCCCAGGCGCCCAGCACCAGCTGCCGCACCCCGTGCCGGGCCGCCACCGCGAGCACCCGGCCGGCCCGCTCGGTGAGCAGCCCGGCCAGTTCGGCCGCGCCAGCCGGGCCGGTCGCCTCGCCGTGCAGCGCGAGTTGGCCGGCGTTGGGCGCGGCCGCGGTCACGAAGGAGACCGGGTGGGGTCGGGCGAGCAGGTTGCCGTGCCCGTCGCGGATCACCGGCACCCCGGGCGAGAAGACCGCCCGGTGGCTGTACCGCAGGTCGGAACTGGCGCGGTGGGCCGCGTAGTGCTCCGGCACCCGGAGCAGGCAGGAGTGCAGCAGCGCCGTCCGGCACAGGTCCTCCTCCTGGGCCCGGGCACCGCGCAGGTAGCCGCCGCCGGGGTTGCGCGCCGAGGCGAAGTTCAGCACCCCGACCTCGCCGCCCGCACCGGTCAGCCGCTCGGCGGCCTGCATGCTGCCCTCGGCGGTGACCTCGATCACCGGTGCACCGGCCCCGGTTGACGGGACGCCGGTCAGAGTTGACGGTACGTCGGTCAGAGTTGACGGTGTATCGGCCCGGGTCGACGGTGCGTCGGGCGCGGGCGCCGGCGGCTCCGGGCCGTACGCCACCGTGCCGTCCTGGGCCGCCGCCAGCATCCCGGCGATGTCCACCCAGGCGCCACCCGGCCCCCGGTACCCGCCGCGCTCGGCGATCTCCTCGTTCTCCCGGGCCACCTGCTGCAGTCTGCTGCTCATCCGTCCGACGCTAGGCCCCGGGCCACCGCGGCACCAGCGAAATACGGCGGCCGCACCGGGAGGAAACGGGACGGGCCCGCCCCACCGAAGTGGAGCGGGCCCGTCCGAAGCCGTGCGGTGCGCGGTCAGTTCTTCCAACGCGGCTTGCGGTCGCCGCCGTTGAAGCTGCCGCCACGGTTGTCCCGGTCGCCGTAGGAGCGGCCGCCGCCACCGAAGCCGCGGTCACGGTCGCCGTAGGAGCCGGTCTGCGGGCGGCCACCGGAGCGGTGGTCGTCGCGGCGGGCGAACGGACGGCTGTTGCCGGCGCCGCGGCTGTCGCGGTCGCGGTCACCGAAGGGGCGGGCCGGACGGTCGCCGAAGGAACGGCCACCACGGTCGTCACGGTCACGGTCACCGAACGAGCGGGCCGGACGGTCGCCGAAGGAACGGCCACCACGGTCGTCGCGGTCACGGTCACCGAAGGAACGCGCCGGACGGTCACCGAACGAACGGCCACCGCGGTCGTCACGGTCACGACCGAAGGAACGGCCACCACGCTCATCGCGGTCACGGTCACCGAACGAGCGCGCCGGACGGTCACCGAACGAACGGCCCGGACGGTCATCGCGGTCACGACCGAAGGAACGGCCACCACGCTCATCGCGGTCACGGTCACCGAAGGAACGCGCCGGACGGTCACCGAACGAACGGCCCGGACGGTCGTCACGGTCACGACCGAAGGAACGGCCACCACGCTCATCGCGGTCACGGTCACCGAAGGAACGCGCCGGACGCTCGCTGCGCGCCTCGCGGTAGGCCGGCGTGCGCTCCTCGCGGGGCTCCCGGACCTCGCGCACCGCGGGCTGCTCGGCCACGGCCGGCGCCTCGGTGCTCTCCTCGGCGACCGGCGCCTCGTCCTCGATGCCCAGCTCGGCGCGCTCGCGCGCGGCCCGGGCGGCGAGGCGGTCGGCCTCCTCGCGCAGCTCGGTCGCCCGGCGCTGCGCGCGCTCCAGCTGGCGGGTGATCTCGGCGACCTCGCGCTCGGCCGCACCGGCCATGCCCGAGGCGCTCTCCGCCTGCACCTCGACCAGCGAGCGGGCGCCGGTGATCCGGGCCACCTCGGGGTCGAAGGCGTGGTCCAGGATGTGCCGGCTGGCGTCCACGCCCGCGTCCTCCATCAGGCGGAAGACGCCGCGGCGCTGGTGCGGCAGCACCAGGGTGACGACGGTGCCGGAGCGGCCGGCCCGCGCGGTGCGGCCGGAGCGGTGCAGGTAGTCCTTGTGGTCGCCGGCCGGGTCCACGTTGAGCACCAGGTCGATGCCGTCCACGTGGATGCCGCGGGCGGCGACGTCGGTCGCCACGACCACGTTGACGTAGCCGTCCTTGAAGTCGCCCAGCACCCGGGTGCGGGCGCCCTGGGTCATCCCGCCGTGCAGCGCGTCGGCCTTCACGCCGGCCTCGATCAGCTGCTCGGCGACCCGGTCGGCACCCATCTGGGTGCGGACGAAGATGATGGTGCGGCCCTTGCGCGCGGCGATCGCGTTGGTGATCGGCGCCTTGTCCTTGGGCTTCACCACGAGGATGTGGTGGGTCATGGTGGTGACCGCGCCGGCCGACGGGTCGACCTCGTGGGTGACCGGGGCGTTCAGGTACCGCTTGACCAGGGTGTCGATCTCGTTCTCCAGGGTGGCGGAGAACAGCAGGCGCTGGCCGCCGGCCGGCACCTGGTCGAGGATCTCGGTGACCTCGGGCAGGAAGCCCATGTCGGCCATCTGGTCGGCCTCGTCGAGCACCGCCACCTGGACGTCGGCCAGCTTCGCGGAGCCGCGGTTGATCAGGTCGCGCAGGCGGCCGGGGGTGGCGACCAGCACGTCGACGCCACGCTCCAGCGCGTAGATCTGGTTGGACATCGAGGTACCGCCGCAGACCACCTTGAGGCGCAGGCCGAGCACCGAGCCGAACGGCTCCAGCGCGTCGGCCACCTGCATGGCCAGCTCGCGGGTCGGGACCAGGATCAGGCCGCGCGGGTGCTTGGGCTTGGTGCGCTCGCCGTCGGCGAGGCGGGTGAGCAGCGGCAGGCCGAAGCTCAGCGTCTTGCCGGAGCCGGTGCGACCGCGGCCCAGCACGTCCTTGCCGGCCAGCGCGTCCGGGATGGTCGCGGCCTGGATCGGGAACGGGGTGGTCACGCCGCGCTTGGCGAGGGCGCGCACCACGTCCTCCGGCAGACCGAGGTCGCCGAAGGTGATGGTCGGCTCGGCCGGGGCCGCGTCGTCCTCGGTGTCGGCGGCGAGCTCGTCGGCACCACCGTCGAGGGCGTCGCCGTCCAGGGCGGCGGCGGTGTCGGCGTCGAGGGAGTCGATGGCGTCGGTCAGGTCGGCGGCGTCGCGGGCCTCGTCCTGGGCGTTCGCGGGCATGGCGAAGCGGGCGTCGTCAACGAGAGACATGTAAAACCTTCCGGAAGTGGCACGCGCCAAAGTCCGGGGTTCTGAGAAACAACCGCCTCGATGCGGTCTGCCACGGATCGCCGGAACGCGCCAAGGGCGCCCAAGGGGAATCCGCGAGGGAATAAGGCGCCAATCAAATGGATCAAACGAACGATCTACCACCATAGAGGACCCACGACACCCAAGGCAAACGCCCTGGTCGACCCGTCAATGTGCACCTGTTCCGGTGCCGCCGGCAGCGGATCCGCTCCCCGTACCGCCGGTCGAACCGCTGCCGCTGGCCGACGGCGCGGGCGCGCCGGACGGCGAGACCGGCGGACCGGACGGGTGCCCGCCGCCGCCCGTCGAACCGCCGGTGGAGCCGCCCGCCGCCCCGGGGCTGGCGCTGCTCCCGCCGCCCGCCGGATGATCGAGGGCCGAATCAACCGTCGGCT